>NZ_JBQCXF010000036.1:0-19451 GCF_051956635.1 Neisseria sp. P0022.S010
TTAAACGAATATCCACTGCAAGATGAGAAGCTACCTGAAAAGTCGGATAACCTTGCAGAGAGTCGTGAGGCAGAAATCCAAGCGTCGCCCATAGAAGACAACGGGTCGTCTGAAAACGGTAGTGGCACTGTTAACCGATATTCGTCTGCCTTTCTGAAAAGCTGGCTCTACGAGTATGTAGGTGATGAACATGAAACCCGTTCGGAAGGTATATTTCTAGGCACGGCGCACGCAGTCAAAGGGTTGGAGTTTAAGCACGTCTTCATTTTAGACGGCGGTTGGCAGGGAGTTGACGAAGCCGAACAGAGGCTTTATTACGTCGCTATGACTCGTGCCATAGAAACACTGACCCTACTGCAAACTACCCCAGAGCATCCTTGGATGGCAAAGCTACCTGATGATATTGAAAACGTGGCTCAAATCTTTACCGAATTACCTGATTTGAATACCGAATACAGACGTTTGGCGGCTTATCGAAACACGGCAGCCGAGGGAAAAACCGACAGCAAAAGTGATTTGGATATCGACTTCATCGTTTGTCACAACAATGTCGAAACTGTGAGACAACGCCTGTTTACTGCTGCGAAGCTGAAAAAAGACGATCCACTGGAAATGAAACGGACTGAGGATGGCAGATATATTTTCCTTTCTGATGATATTGAAGTTGCCCGTACCGTTAAATTACCACCGTTGCCGACAAAAACTACCGCCTATGCCAACACTTTCAGAGTACGTTATTTAGACGAAGTAGGAGAATCATTTCGCCAACGTATCCCAGAAAAAATCGGTACGAAAAAGCTGGAAAAATGGACGCTTGTTATTCCTATGTTAGTGATACCGCCTGAGTAAAAAGAGTTTTTCAGGCTATCTCAAACATGAAGAAGGCAGCTTGAATACAAGGCTGTCTGAGACTCGAACGGAATAAACGGAATAAAAGATGAGTAACAAAAAACAAGTCGCCGTCAGCTTTCTCGGTACGGTATTGGACAGTGGTTTCGGTCAAGGGCGTTGGCAGAAATGGCGGCCGAATGTCGCCATGAATCAGCGTCAGGATTTTCATCTTGACCGCATGGAGCTGTTTTATGCGGAAAAATACCGCGAGCTGGCGGATCATGTAAAAGCCGATATTCAGCAGGTGTCGCCGCACACGGTCGTCAATCTTGTACCTATGGAGCTGGCAAACCCGTGGGATTTCTCCGAGGTTTATACCAAACTGCATGATTGGGCAGCGAGCTATCCATTTGATACAGAAGAAGAAACTTATCTCACCCACATCACTACAGGTACACACGTTGCTCAAATCTGCCTGTTTTTATTGGTGGAATCTCGTCAAATCCCCGGCGTACTGTTACAAACCGCTCCGCCCAAAAATCAAAGACGCAGTATGGAGGACGGCAATGTCGGCAGTTATGAAATCATCGATTTAGACTTGGCTCGTTACGACGTACTTGCCGAACGCCTTGCCGCCGTACGCGATGACGCAGTGCGCTACCTGAAAAGCGGCATCTCCACCCAAAACGCCGCCTTCAACCGCATGATTGCCGAAATCGAACAGGTCGCACTCAACTCTCCTTCCCCCATTCTGCTTTCCGGCCCGACAGGCGCAGGTAAATCCATGCTGGCACGCAGGATTTTCGAATTGAAAAAAGCGCGCCATCTGATTAAAGGCACATTTGTCGATGTAAACTGCGCCACCCTTCGCGGCGACGGCGCAGCATCTGCCTTGTTCGGCCACAAAAAAGGCGCTTTTACCGGCGCGGCGGAAAAACGTGAAGGCTATCTAAAAACTGCCGACGGCGGTGTACTGTTTTTAGATGAAATCGGAGAATTGGGCTTGGACGAACAAGCCATGTTACTCAAAGCCATTGAGGAAAAACACTTTTATCCCGTCGGCAGCGACAGCGAAGTCAAAAGCGACTTCCAACTCATCGCCGGCACCAACCGCGACCTACGCCACGAAATCCGCGCCGGACGCTTCCGCGAAGACCTGTTTGCCCGCATCAATATTTGGAACTATCCGCTGCCCGCACTCGCCAACCGCCGCGAAGACATCGAGCCCAATGTCGAACACCAGCTCGCCCTAGCTTCACAGGAACTCGGCCGAACCACCCGCTTCAACAAAGAAGCCCTAGCCGCCTATCTCGACTTCGCCCACTCCAACCAAGCACCATGGCGCGGCAACTTCCGCGACCTAGCCGCCAGCATCATGCGCCTGGCCACACTCGCGCCGCAAGGCAGGATACAGGTAGAACAAGTCCAAGCCGAAATCGAACGCCTCAAATGGTTATGGTCGGAAGAACCCTTTTCAGACGGCCTCCTACATAACAGGCCGTCTGAAAAAGCACAAGACTACCCTGATAAAATCAATTGGGACACATTGGATTTGTTCGACAAACTGCAACTGCAACACGTCATCGACGAATGCCGCAAACACCCCAACATGGCTGCTGCCGGCCGTGCATTGTTCAACGTCTCCCGAACAGAAAGGGCAAAAGTCAATGACAGCGACCGATTAAGGAAATATTTACAGCGATTTGGATTGGAATGGGGAGATATTTAAATGAGAGTGAGCAAGCTAGCTCATTTTAATCGCATTATTTTTCATCATTTATAAAAAATAAAAGGCATCAATCCGATGCCTTTTTAATTTATTAAAACAAATTACTTCTTTGGTTTACTTCAAAAATGCCGCATGATAGGCAATATGCTCACCAATAAAACTGGCGATGAAGTAATAGCTATGATCGTAGCCTTTATGGAAGCGCACATCGACCGGTTGGTTTGCCGCACGGCAGGTTTCGACAAAATCTTCGGTACGCAATTGTGTTGGCAAAAACTCATCTTCCAAGCCCTGATCAATGCGCATACCTTGCACTTTATAGCCTTGTTGAATGAGCGAACTAGCATCATATTGCTGCCATTTTTCACGATCTTTCCCTAAATAGGCAGTAAAGGCTTTTTCTCCCCAAGGCACAAGGCTTGGCGACAAAATGGGCGAAAAGGCAGAGACACTTTGATAACGTTCCCAGTTTCGCAATGCCAATACCAATGCGCCGTGTCCGCCCATTGAATGCCCCATAATGGAACGTTTGCCGTTAGTAGGGAAATTTGCTTCAATTAGATCAGGCAATTCGTTCAAGACATAATCATACATCTGATAATTCGTCGCCCAAGGCTGCTCGGTCGCATTCAAATAAAAGCCTGCACCTTGCCCTAAATCGTAAGCAGCATCATTCGGCACTTGCTCTCCGCGAGGGCTGGTATCGGGCGCAACCACAATCACTTGATGTTCTGCCGCATAACGCTGAAAGCCTGATTTGGTAATGAAATTTTGTTCAGTGCACGTCAAGCCGGAAAGCCAATAAATCACACCAAGTGGTCGATTCTCTGGATTATCCGGCAAATAGACAGCAAATTTCATTTCGCATTGCAACGTTTGGGCATGGTGTGCCCAAACTTGCTGCAAACCGTCAAAAATTTGATGTTGTTCAATCAGTTTCATCGCGTACCTTAGTAATGAATAACAGCGCGGATCGATTTACCTTCGTGCATTAACTCAAAGGCTTCATTGATTTGATCGAGTGTCATTGTGTGGGTCACAAACGGTTCTAACTCAATGTCGCCTTTCATTGAGTCTTCCACCATTTTCGGCAGTTCAGAGCGGCCTTTCACGCCGCCAAATGCCGTGCCTTTCCAAACACGACCCGTTACCAACTGGAACGGACGCGTTGAAATTTCTTGTCCTGCACCCGCTACGCCGATAATAATGGATTGTCCCCAGCCACGGTGTGCGCTTTCTAATGCTTGACGCATTACATTTACATTACCGATACATTCAAAGGTATGGTCAATGCCCCATTTGTTGATATCTAACAACACATCTTTGATCGGTTTATCGTAATCGTTCGGGTTTAAACAATCCGTTGCACCAAACTGTTTTGCCAACTCGAATTTTGCAGGATTGGTATCAATAGCAATAATACGACCAGCTTTGGCTTGACGCGCACCTTGCACTACCGCCAAACCAATCGCCCCCAAACCAAACACGGCCACAGAGTCGCCTTCTTGCACTTTTGCTGTGTTATGTACCGCGCCAATACCTGTGGTAACGCCGCAGCCGAGCAAACATACATGTTCGTGGTTGGCTTCCGGGTTGATTTTTGCCAGTGAAACTTCGGCAACAACTGAGTATTCACTGAAAGTCGAACAGCCCATATAGTGATAAATCGGCTGACCTTGATAAGAAAAACGCGTCGTGCCGTCCGGCATTAAACCTTTACCTTGCGTATCACGCACTGAGACGCATAAGTTGGTTTTACCCGAACGACAAAACTCACATTCGCCACATTCCGCAGTGTAAAGCGGAATAACGTGATCACCCAGTTTTACACTTGACACACCTTCGCCCACAGCAACGACCACACCCGCACCTTCATGCCCAAGCACCACAGGGAATACGCCTTCAGGATCGCTTCCTGATAACGTAAATGCATCAGTATGGCACACGCCAGTATGAGTGTTACGGATTAACACCTCGCCTTTACGCGGCATTTCTACATCGATTTCCACAATTTGTAAGGGTTGATTTGGAGCGAATGCCACCGCCGCACGCGATTTGATGGTTGAATTGGTTTGTTTCGTTTCCATTATTTTTGCCTTTTAATTCATTAATAAAGTTATCTAGCCTAAGAAAGATAACCACAGTTTATACTTTGGAACCCACCCTGAAGCAAGCATTTTTGCAACTTTGGCTCCGGCAGTAGCATGATCGACTGATGGGCCACCATGCAATCGCTGATTAAAGAGTTCTGAATATTTCCCTAAATCGTGAAGTTGTCCCGTCTGGTAGGCAATTTCCTGTGCACCAAATACCCGAGCAAACTCCGCCGCTATTTCCCCAACATTGACCAAATGGCTTTGTAAGGTTTGCCAATGTTCGTAAGGTAAGAGATTGCCGAGTTCGTCTTGCGCGGAATGGGCGTAGTAAATTAGAGGTTTCATATTGAAATTCTAAAAAAATTCAAACTGATATCATGCAATGATAATATGATATTAAATTTAATATGTAAATAGAAAAAATGCCGTCTGAAACTTTTTCAGACGGCATTATTATTGTTTAACCTTTACAACTTGCTTCTAATATCCTCTACTGCTTTCACTAAGGCCTCGGAAAGTGAAGGATCAAAAGAAGAGTGGCCTGCTTGGACGATTCTCAATTCTGCCTCAGGGAAGGCTTGCGAGAGTTCCCATGCGCTTTGCATCGGGGTGCATAGGTCATAGCGGCCTTGGACAATGATGGTTGGGATATGGCGGATTTTGTCGATGTTTGCCAAGATGGCTTTATCGCCCTGCAGCCAGCCTTCGTTCACGAAGTAATGGTTTTCCATTCTTGCGATGGCAAGAGAGGCTTGCGGGTCTTCATCCACGTCTTTGGGTTCAAACTGAATAAGGTAGCTTTCCCAGTCTGCCCATGATTTGGCCGCTTTGAGGCGCGTGGCTTCATCTTCGCTGAACAGCATTTCATGGTAGGCTTTGATTAGGGCTTGGCGTTTGTTTTCGGCTACGGGGGCGATGAATTTTTGCCATTGAGCCGGATAAATTTGGCTGACGCCGCCTGCTTCGTTCAGCCATGCCATTTCAGACGGCCTGCACAGGAAAATACCGCGCAAAACTAAGCCACTGACGCGATCGGGATGGGTTTCGGCATAAGTCAGCGACAAGGTGCTGCCCCATGAACCGCCGAAAACCAGCCATTTTTGAATGCCGAGCATTTCGCGTACTTTTTCGATATCGGCAACCAAATCCCATGTGGTGTTGTCTTCGATACAGGCATAGGGTTTGGAACGTCCGCAGCCGCGTTGGTCGATGATGACGATGCGGAAATGTTCTGGATTGAAAAAGCCGCGACAGGCCGGTGATGCGCCTGCTCCGGGGCCGCCATGCAGGAAAATCACGGGGTGGCCATCAGGATTGCCTGACTCTTCCCAGTAGATTTCGTGAATGTCAGATACGCGTAAAAGGCCGCTATTTCGTGGTTCTTGAATCGGATGCATGAGCTTTCTCCTTTGTCTGATGAATATATTTAATTGTAACACTTTACCTGCTGATTTTTCAGACGGCCTACATAGGTTTAACGCCACAAATGGCGTAAAATACCACTTTTTGACAGGATTTTTTATGGCTGACAACAAACAAACCCATGCCGCACCCGAAGGACAACTTTTATTGCGTACGGTAGCCATGCCGCGCGATACCAACCCTAATCAGGACATCTTCGGCGGCTGGATTATGTCGCAAATGGATTTGGGCGGCGGTATTTTGGCGGCAGAAATCGCACAGGGACGCATTGTCACCGTGGCCGTTCAAGAAATGAATTTCATCAGACCGGTAAAGGTTGGCAATGTCGTATGCTGCTATGGTCATTGCGTACGCGTCGGCAATACTTCTTTGCAACTGAAAATCGAAGTGTGGGTGAAGACTTTGATGAACGATATGGTAACGGAAGACCGCCAACTGGTTACTGAAGCCGTATTCACTTACGTCGCCATCGATGCACAAGGTAATCCGCGCCCTATTCCACGCGAAGGCAATGCAAAGCTGGCTCATTTGTCAGTTTAAGAAATCAAAACCAGGCCGTCTGAAATTTCAATGTTCAGACGGCCTTTTTTAATATGGAGACAAAATGTAATAATATTTCTTTTGAGCTAAAACAAGGCGAAGTATCTGTTTTTTAGGTTTAATTCAGACTGATTGATAAGACAAAGGCCGTACATCGGCTCCCTATAACACCACTCTACCGCGACAGTTTGTACCACCTTTAAAACAACGTTTCCTCCTCAACCCACTTTAAGGAACATCATGGCTTCGCGCGATTTATACCCACAGGAAATTTTACAGGTTGTTCTCGACAAAAGCTGCGCCAAAGCACAATCCAGCATCCCCACACTGGCAATTTTGAGCATTTTGGCCGGCGGATACATCGGCTTCGGTTATCTTGCCTATTTAAAAGTAGTCAGCGGCATTCCGCACGAATGGGGCGGCGTTGCGACTTTACTCGGTGCCGCCGTGTTCCCAATCGCCTTGATTTGTATCCTGCTTGGCGGCGGCGAGCTGGTAACCAGCAACATGATGATTATGTCTTTAGGCAGATTGGCCGGACGGATTTCCTCTGAAATGCTGCTGCGAAACTGGGTTATCGTCTGCATGGGCAATTTGGTAGGCACGCTGGCGATGGCTTTTTTCCTTGGGTACTATGTCGGTATGATTGAAGGCAGCGTGGCAGAAAAAACCATTGCTGTGGCAGAAGCAAAAATCCATATGGATTTCGGCCGTGCTTTCGTATCGGCAGTCGCATGTAACTGGATGGTCTGCATGGGGGCATGGCTGCACTTTGCCGCTAAAAACACAACCGGACGAATGCTGGCCATTTGGTTCCCCGTCATGATTTTCGTATTAAACGGCTTCCAACACCTTGTCGCCAATATGTTCGTTATCCCGGCCGGCATTTTGGCAGGCGCAAACATTACTTGGGGGCAATTTTTCTTCAACATGATTCCCGTATTCCTGGGCAATGTCGTCGGTGGAGCATCCTTTGTCGGCGCATCGTATCTTTATACTTATAAAGACACGCTGAAAGATAGTGCCGAATAGACCTGCTTTAGAAACAACAAAACCTGCTTTTTTAAGCAGGTTTTTCGTTATTTTTCAGACGGCCTTTACTACAAAAATAATCATACTGTTCCACAAGGTTGCAAGATTTTTTTCAGCCTAATAGCCTATACCGAAGTGAGCAATCTATAATGAAACTTGAAGAGTAAAAACAAAAAGGACTTAACTGGAAAAACAGGTTAAGTCCTTAAAATCTTTTGGTCGGAGTGAAAGGATTCGAACCTTCGACCCCTTGCACCCCATGCAAGTGCGCTACCAGACTGCGCCACACTCCGACTCGATAAGCCATGAATTTTAGTTTCAAATACTGATTTTGACAAGTGTTTTTTAGGAAGGGAAATTTACTCGTTTGAAAACATTTGAATTATTTGTAAGCAAAAAAAGGCCGTCTGAAATCGTTCAGACGGCCTTTGATTATTCAGTCAAATATCAAGCTTCAACCGGGATAATACCGATTTTAGCCTGCCATTGTTTTGGCGCAATAGCGTGAACCGATTCGCCGTTGCTATCCACTGCAACGGTCACAGGCATGTCTTTGACTTCAAATTCGTAAATCGCTTCCATACCCAATTCTGGGAACGCCAAAACTTTAGATGCTTTAATGGCTTTGGCCACCAGATATGCCGCGCCGCCGACAGCCATCAGGTAAACGGCTTTGTTATCAGCAATGGCTTGGCAAGTCGCTGCGCCACGTTCGGATTTGCCGATCATACCTAGGAGGCCGGTTTGTTCAAGCATTTGGCGGGTAAATTTATCCATACGAGTGGAAGTAGTCGGACCGGCTGGGCCAACAACTTCGTCGCGGACTGGATCAACCGGGCCGACGTAGTAAATCAGTTTGTTGGTAAAATCCACCGGCAACTCTTCGCCTTTATTGAGCATGTCAACCAGACGTTTGTGCGCGGCATCGCGGCCGGTCAGGATTTTACCGTTCAGCAACAATACGTCGCCGGTTTTCCATGTAGCCACTTCTTCTTTGGTCAGATTGTTGACATCGACACGTTTGCCGTTATCCGGGCTGTAAGTCAGATCCGGCCAGTCTTCCAAAGACGGGGCTTCCAGTTTGGCCGGGCCTGAGCCGTCCAATTCAAATTCGATGTGGCGGGTTGCCGCGCAGTTTGGAATCATGGCAATCGGTTTGGAAGCCGCGTGGGTTGGGTAGTCAAGGATTTTGACATCCAGCACGGTGCTCAAGCCGCCCAAACCTTGTGCGCCAATACCCAAGGCATTTACTTTTTTGTAGAGTTCCAAGCGCAGGGCTTCGGTGGTAGACAATTCTGCACCGGAATCGGCTTTTTCTTTGAGCTCCTGAATATCGATATGGCTCATCAGGCTCTCTTTGGCCATCAACACTGCTTTTTCAGGCGTGCCGCCGATACCGATACCCAAGATGCCCGGAGGACACCAGCCTGCACCCATTTGAGGAACGGTTTTCAATACCCAATCAACGATACTGTCTGATGGGTTGAGCATGGCCACTTTGGTTTTGTTTTCAGAACCGCCGCCTTTGGCCGCGCAAGTAACCTCGACTTTGTCGCCTTTCACGATTTCCATGTGTACAACGGCAGGGGTGTTGTCTTTAGTATTTTGACGTTTGCCAGCCGGGTCGGCCAATACGGAGGCGCGCAGTTTGTTGTCAGGATAGGTATATGCGCGGCGTACGCCTTCGTTGACCATTTCCTGTACGCTCATCTCGGCATCCCACTGTACATCCATACCCACTTTCAAGAATACGGTCGCAATACCGGTATCCTGACAAATCGGACGATGGCCTTCGGCACACATACGGCTATTGACCAAAATCTGCGCCATTGCATCTTTGGCGGCAGGGTTCTCTTCTTTTTGGTAAGCCTTGTACAAAGCCTGAATGTAGTCTTTAGGATGGTAGTAGCTGATAAATTGGAAAGCGTCGAAAATACTTTGGATAAAGTCTTCTTGCTTGATGACGGTCATGATTGTGTTCCTTTTCGGGAGTCATGGTAGGAAGGGTTTGTTTATTTTTTAAGAGACCGATTTTTCAGACGGCCTTCAATAGTGTAATAGTGCTTTCAAATGAATAATCCAGACAATATCATTTTCATACTTCATTGATTTAATTAGAATTTAATAACATATTAAATCACTTGGTTATTGATAACCCATATCTACTGGCCATTCACTTACACAGAAATAAAACTACATTATTTTTAAACGATAACCTTATTGCCAGGCCATCTGAAATATTTGCCCTGCACATCTGAGTAAAAAATTTAGTAGCCTGTATTTAAAAGAGAACCATCCCCATTTCAGACGGCCATTTTATTTTTTAATACGATACACAATTGTAAAATTTATGTCATTCCCTCCCTCAACCTTCTTGACGGATGTCAAACTTATTTAATTTTATGAAATTTTATAACAGCCTTTTCGTTTGTTTACAAAATTAATATTATCTAATATATACAATAAGTTATATATTAAACCTTAAGATATAATAATGATTTCTACTAGCAAATATTAGATTATTTTTGCAAATATACTAAAAAGGTAATTTTCTTTTACCTTTAAAATCAAATATAAATGATTAATTTGTCTAAATAATAGGCATATTTTGTTTACAATTTCTTCCTTAAGCAAGGCTAATCCCTCCCTATCATCAAATCCAACAAATTCTGATACACTTCGCCTTATATAGATAAACATTGATTTTAAAAGAATTTCCGAGTAAATCACTTGGATATTTTCCTCATACGTAATAAATGTAATAAAAATACAATTAACCAAATTATCCACTATTCCAACTTCCAATTTCACAGGAACAAATCATGAGTGAAAATTTGTTAACCCTGACCATAGACGGCCACGAAGTCAAAGCTTCCGCCGATTCGTCAATCATCCAAGCCTATGCACGTTCGGGCAATGCGATTACTGCCAACGTCGGCTGCATGGGTCAAGGCGTATGCGGTTCCTGCCGCTGCATGATTCGTAAAGAAGGCGAGCGCGAAGTAACGACTGCACTGGCATGCGAGACCAAAGTCGAGGAAGGCATGCAGGTCAGCTTCTTGGACTACTTTATTCCTGAGCATATCCAATATTACGACGTGAGCGAGATTGGCGACGGCTGGAACTGGTTGGACGATACCGCCAAAGCCTTCCCTGAAGCGCAAAACTGCCGTCATTGCGGCGGCTGCAACCGCGCCTGTCCTAAAGGTTTACAAGTGGAAAACGGCGTAGCACAGGTAGTTTCCGGTGATTTCGGCGCGGCTGCACTGACCTTCGACCAATGCGTGATGTGCAACCTCTGCACCCTCTCCTGCCCAGAACACATCCGTCCGAACCACTTGGGCCTGTTCGCCCGCCGCATGAAAGCGGCGCGTACGTTGCGTCCGGTGGATTTGATGCGCCGCCTGCGCGAAATCGACAGTGGCAAAATGAAAGTCGAATTTGAAGAGGAGTCAGTGTGATGGCTAACAAAATCCAAGGCATAGACTACGAAACCGCCCTTGCCAATCTGCGTGCGTCCTCATTGGAACTGCGTGGCGATTTACCTGAAAAAAACGAATTGCTGAGCCAGTTTCACCCCGACTATCAAGCCGATGCGCGTGTGAAACTGCCTATCGGCCCGAACCAAGGCGATTACTGCCACCCTGACCTGGCCAAACTCTTAATCAGTCAGCCTCTGATTGACGACTATGATTTGTCTGGTGCAGAACACCTGAACACCGACGTCTTGGTGATCGGCGGCGGCGGTGCAGGTGCGGCGGCGGCATTGTCTGCGACTGAAGCCGGCGCACGCGTCATCATGGCAAACAAGCTGCGTATCGGCGACAGCAATACCGTGATGGCCGAAGGCGGCATTCAGGCGGCAGTCGGCGCGGAAGACAGCCTGCAGCAACACTTTGACGACACCATCAAAGGCGGCCACAACGCAGGCAAAAAAGAATTGGTGGCACAAATGGTTACCGACGCGCCGTCCGCCATCCGCTGGCTGATTGGCTTGGGCATGACTTTCGACCTTGCCAAAGGCGCGGACAGCAACGGCATGTTGAGCCGCAAACGTGCAGGCGGTACAACCGTACCGCGTATTTTGAGCTACCGCGACTTTACCGGCCTCGAAATGATGCGCGTACTGCGCGAAGCAGTCGAACTCGACGAAAACATCACCCAGCTCAACCGCCACCCCGCCATCGAATTATTATCAGACGAACACGGCCGCTGCGTCGGCGCGATTTTGTACGATTTGGAAAAACGCTCTTTGGTATTGGTTCACGCCAAAGCCGTGGTCTTGGCAACCGGCGGCAGCGGACGCCTGCACTTGCAAGGTTTTGCCACTTCCAACCACTATGGCGCGACTGCAGACGGCCTGGTAATGGCTTACCGTATCGGCGCGAAACTGCGCGATGTCGACTCTTTCCAATACCACCCGACTGGCGTCGCCCATCCGCCACACTTGGCAGGCGCGCTGATTTCTGAAGCCGTCCGCTCTGCAGGCACCAAACTGGTCAACGGTTTGGGCGAGCGTTTTGTTGACGAATTGCAGCCGCGCGACGTCGTTGCTGCCGCCATCCTGCGCGAGTGTCGCGAAGGCCGCGGCGTGGTGCGCGACGGTCAAGTCGGCGTGTTCCTCGACACCCCGCGCCTGATTGCCAACGACCCCGACGTGTTGAACCGTTTGGTAACACTCGGCCACGTCGCCCACAAATGCGGCATCGACCCTGCTGTTGAGCCGATGATGATTCATCCGACCCTTCACTATCAAAACGGCGGCATCGAAATCAACGGCGACGGCGCGACTTGCGTGGAAGGCCTCTATTGCGCCGGCGAAGTAACCGGCGGTATCCACGGCCGCAACCGCCTGATGGGCAACGCACTTCTGGACATCATCAGCTTCGGCCGCCGTGCCGGTAAAGCCGCGGCAAATTGCGGCCTGCCGCTGAAAAAAGTACGCGGCGGTGTCGGCCACGTCCACGACCTGCAACGCGAAATGACCCGCGCCGGTCTGACCAGCGACATCAAAGCCCCCGTTTTATATCCCGACTACGGCAAATTCGATTTGCGCGAACACGCCGGTTTGCAGGAGCAACAATCATGAATCAAGCCAATCAAAACTTACTGCACCCTTCCCGCCAAGTCGGCGCGGATTTGGCCGCGTGGCGCAAAGTCGGCGGCGGCGAAGGCCTGCTGGCGGCACTTGCCGATCCTCAAAGCATCGTTTCCAAGCTGCAAGACGCCAACCTCTGCGGCATGGGCGGCGCAGGTTTCCCGACTTGGCGCAAATGGGAGGCAGCCGTCGCAGCCCAAAGCAAACACGGCGACAAATACGTCGTCTGTAACGCCAACGAAGACGAACCGGGTACGTTCAAAGACCGCGTATTGCTGGCGAAAACGCCGCACCAAGTTATCGAGGGCGTACTGATTGCCGCCGTCGCCTGCCGCGCCAACAAAGCGATTATGTATGTCAACCCGCACCAGACCGAATCCGTCGCCGCCATCGTGCCCGCCATCGAGCAATGGAAAAAAAGCGATTTGTTCATCCGCATCGAAAACTATCTGGGCAAACCTTTGGATTTGCAGCTGGTTGAAACTTCGGGCCGTTATATCGGCGGCGAAGAAACCGCTGTCATTTCATGGTTGGAAGGCGGCTTCCCCTTCCCTCGCCGCAAACCGCCTTTCCCTGCCGAAAGCGGTGTCAACGGTGAACCGACCCTAATCAACAACACCGAAACCTTCGCCAATATTCCGCAAATCCTTGCCAAAGGCGCGGAATGGTACAAATCGCTGGGGTTGGGCGATGCCGCAGGTACGAAACTCTACTCGCTCTCCGGCGACGTATTGAATCCTGGCCTGTACGAGCTGCCGATGGGTACAACGCTGAAATCACTGATTTTCGATCACGGCGGCGGTATGCTTGAAGGCCGCACGTTTAAAGCCGTCTTCACTGGCGGTCCATCAAACACGCTTCTGACTGCCAAAGATTTGGATGTGCCATTGGACTTCGTTTCCGTGCGCGAACGCAAATCCAGCCTCGGTACGGGTGCGATGATTGTGATTTCCGAAGGCACGAGTGTAGTGCGTAAAGTCTCTGAATATGTGGAGTTTTTTGCTGCCAACTCATGCGGACAGTGCCCGCCGTGCAAAGGCGGCACGTTCCAACTTTCCCGCCTGCTCAACCGCGTGGATACCGGTATCGGCACTCCCGACGACCTGCGCGCCTTGCAAAGCCTGTGCCAACTGCTGCCCCGAAGCGGCCGTTGCGGTTTGATTGACGGCGCGGTAACGGTTCTGCAAAGTTCGCTGCGTACCTTCCCCGAAGAGTACGGCCTGCCGGCGGAGCAGGAGTAAATCGGTATTGTTTTCAGACGGCCTATTACTGTAAAGGCCGTCTGAAAAACGATACCCGCCCCCCTTTCTCTTCTTTCTAAGATAGAAAAGAAACCCATTAAGAAAAATACCTTCCGAACCTACCAAAATACGTTCAGACGGCCTTAAGCAACACTCAGGCCGTCTGAAAACCGATTTCCCAATTCTTTAATCCTCAAATTAGGAGATTCAACATGGGCTTCAAGCCAATTCCTGCTGCGGTCGCACTTGTGCTGACGCTGCTTATCTGGTTCGTTATCCCCGTTCCTCAAGGCGTATCGCCTGACGCATGGCATCTTTTGGCATTGTTCGTCGGCATCATCGCCGGCATCATCGGCAAAGCCATGCCCATCGGTGCCATGGCAATTTTGGGCATTACCTTGGTTGCACTGACCGGCGTGACCAACGAAAAAGCCGCCGATGCAACCAAAGACGCTTTGAGCAGCCTCAACAACTCGCTCATCTGGATGATCGGTATCGCTATCATCATTTCACGCGGCCTGTTGAAAACCGGCTTGGGTATGCGTATCGGCTACCTCTTGATTTCCCTCTTCGGCAAACGCACGCTGGGCGTTGGTTACAGCTTGGCGCTGGCCGACTTGGTCATCGGTCCGGTAACGCCGAGTAATACTGCGCGCGGCGGTGCCATCGTGCATCCGATTATGAAATCCATTGCCTTGAGCTTCGACTCCGACCCAGAAAAAGGGACGGAAGGCAAAATCGGTAAATACCTTTCACTGGTCAACTTCCACTCCAATGTAATTACCTGTCTGATTTTTATCACCGCCACCGCACCTAATCCGCTGGTGGTCGAATTGGTTGCCAAAGCCACCAATTCGGAGATCCAACTCTCTTGGGGTACTTGGTTCTTGGCAATGGTCGTACCCGGCCTGATTGCTATGCTGCTGATGCCGCTGGTGCTGTATTTCCTGTATCCGCCTGAAATCAAACAGACCCCCAACGCCACTGCATTGGCAAAAGAGCATTTGGCTGCCATGGGGCCGATGAAGCATGAAGAAAAAATCATGCTGGGTATTTTCTTAGTTCTGCTGCTGTTGTGGGCGGGTATTCCTGAAATGCTGTTCGGCGTGAAAGTGGACGCTACCGCCACCACCTTCCTCGGCTTGAGCCTGTGCCTTTTGACCGGCGTACTGACTTGGGACGACGCGCTGAAAGAAAAAAGCGCGTGGGATACCATCGTCTGGTTCGCGGCCTTGGTGATGATGGCAAACTTCCTCAACAAACTGGGCCTCATCAGCTGGTTGTCCGACTCCATGCAAAGCGGTATCGCCCACATGGGCTTGGGTTGGGAAGCCGGTTGCGCCCTGTTGATGCTGGCCTACCTCTACGCCCACTACGTTTTCGCCAGCGGTACGGCACACGTTACCGCCATGTTCGGCGCATTCTACGGCGCAGGCTTGGCCTTGGGCGCGCCACCGATGCTGTTTGCCCTGATTATGGCAGCCGCTACCGGCATCATGATGTCGCTGACCCACTACGCCACCGGTTCCGCACCTGTCATTTACGGCTCAAACTACGTCAACATGACCGAATGGTGGAAAGCCGGCTTCATCATGAGCGTGGTCGAAATCCTGATTTTCAGCACTGTCGGCATCTTGTGGTGGAAAGCCTTGGGCTATTGGTAATCCTTTAGCCGATTGAAAAATCAGGCCGTCTGAAACTCCAATTTCAGACGGCCTTTTGTTACAATTTCATTTTTACCAAACACACTCGATTACCGTGAAAATACTCATTCTCGGCAGCGGCCAAGTCGGCTCGACCGTCGCCCAAAACCTCGCCTCCGTTCCCAGCAACGACGTTATCATCATCGACATCGACGAAAAAGCGCTCAACCGCATCAGCAGCCGCCTCGATGTCCAAACCATCGTCGGCAACGGCGCATCGCCCTTTACCCTCGAACAGGCAGGCGCGGCAGATTCCGACCTCCTGCTTGCCCTGACCCGCAGCGACGAAACCAACATTGTCGCCTCCAAAATCGCCGCCGACCTATTTAACATCCCCAGCCGCATCGCACGCGTGCGCTCAAGCGAATACCTTGAATACCCGGTTGCCGGCAGCGACAACCCCGAAGAAGGCAGCCTCAACATCTTCGGCATTACCGAAACCATCAGCCCCGAACAACTGGTTACTGAACAACTCGTCGGCCTGCTCAACTACACCAGCTCATTGCAGGTACTCAGTTTTGCCAACGATAAAGTGCGCATGGTGATTGTTCAAGCCCGCAAAGGCGGTTTGCTGATCGGCCGTGAAATTGCCGACATCAACCAACATCTGCTCGAAGGCGTGGACTGCCAAATCTGCGCCATCTACCGCAACAACCGCCTGATCGTCCCTACCCCGCAAACCGTCATCATCGAAGGCGATGAAGTCCTGTTTGCCGCCGACATCAACAGCGTGGAAGCCATCATGCGCGAATTACGTCCGAAAGAAGCGCGCACCCGCCGCATCATGATCGCCGGCGGCGGCAACATCGGCTACCGCCTCGCCAAGCAGCTCGAGTCCAAATACGACATCAAAATCATCGAATACAAACCCCACCGTGCCGAATGGCTGGCCGAAAATCTAGACAACACCCTCGTCCTGCAAGGTTCCGCCACCGACGAAACCCTGCTGGACGAAGAATACATCGACGAAATCGACGTCTTCTGCGCGCTGACCAACGACGACGAAAACAACATCATGTCCAGCCTGTTGGCAAAAAACCTTGGTGCCAAACGCGTAATCACCATCGTCAACCGCTCAAGCTACGTCGATTTGCTCGAAGGCAACAAAATCGATATCGTCGTTTCCCCCCACCTGATTACCATCGGCTCCATCCTCGCCCACATCCGCCGCGGCGACATCGTTGCCGTCCACCCTCTGCGCCGCGGCACGGCCGAAGCCATCGAAGTGGTGGTACATGGCGATAAAAACACTTCCGCCATCGTCGGCCGCCGCATCAGCGGCATCAAATGGCCGAGCGACTGCTACATCGCCGCCATCGTCCGCGGCGCAACCGGCGAGGTCATCATGGGACACCACACCGAAACCATCCTCCAAGACGGCGACCACATTATCTTCTTCGTCTCACGCCGCCGCGTCCTGCCGGAGTTGGAAAAACTCATTCAAGTCAAAATGGGCTTTTTCGGTTAAGCCTAAAATCCATTTGCTTGAAGCCATAAAAAGGCCGTCTGAAAACCTTTTCAGACGGCCTTTATTCATTGTTTTATTTACGCTTTGGCAACACTGTTTTTACGGCCAAACCAAACAAAACCAATCACGCCCAATACAATCATCGGCACGCTCAACCATTGACCCATGGACAAACCCAAGGTCAACAGGCCGAGATAGTCGTCAGGCTGGCGGGCAAATTCTGCAATAAAGCGGAACAATCCGTAACCGCCCAAGAACAATGCTGCCGTTTGTCCGGCCGGACGCGGTTTTTTCGAGAAAATCCAAACGATAACAAACAGGCAAATGCCTTCAAGGGCAAACTGGTAAAGCTGAGACGGATGGCGCGGCAACATGCCGTATTGTTGCAGCCATTCAGCCCACAAAGGATTGTGTGCCGCGGCTTCCGCATCTTCGTAACGCGCTTGGGGGAAACCCATCGCCCAGAAAGCATTGAGTTCGGTCACACGTCCCCAAAGTTCGCCGTTGATAAAGTTGCCGATACGGCCGGAAGCCAAGCCCAGCGGTACGAGCGGTGCAACGGTATCCATCAATTTTAAAATGCTGATGTTATGCTTACGGCCAAACAGCCACATGGCAACGACCACACCCAAAAAGCCGCCGTGAAACGACATGCCGCCTTCCCACACTTTGAAAATATCCAACGGGTTGGCCAAATAGTCGGAAAATTTATAAAACAAAACGTAGCCGATACGGCCGCCCAAGATGACGCCCAAGATACCCCAAGTCAGGAAATCGTCGAGTGTTTCTTTGGTAAACACAGAATTGCCCTGCGCGATACGGCGGCGGCCCAAAATCGTAAACAGGATAAAGCCGACAATATAGCTCAAGGCATACCAGCGGATGGCAAGCGGGCCGATGCTGATCAGCACCGGATCAAACTGGGGATGTATCATCATAATGTATGTTCCTTATCTCAAAGGCCGTCTGAAAGCCTGAACTTTCAGACGGCCTGTATGCAGTGTTAGGCGGTTTAACGCAAATCGCCAACCACATTCAAAATAGCAGACAACATGGCCTCGCCCAAGCGCAGCGAGCGTTGGCCGTTCCAGCCGAAATCGTCGTCCGGCAGGTTGGCATTGTCTTTAAACGGCATTTCCAAAGTATAGGCAAGGCAGTTGAAATGATTGCCAACCCAGTTGGTCGCCAAAGTCATATTTGCCTGACCCGGCGCATCTTTGTCATAGCCGTAATCGTCTTGGAAATCTGGGCTGGCATTGAGCAGCGCGAGTTTGAATTGGTCTTCCAAGGCTTCGATGCGCTCGTTGTAGTTCGGCACGCCTTCGGTACCGGCCACAAAGACAAACGGCAGGCCTTCATCGCCGTGAATATCCAAGAACAAATCCACGCCGGTTTCCATCATTTTTTCGCGCACGGTAAAGACTTCGGGGCTTCGCTCCAAAGTCGGGTTTTCCCATTCGCGGTTAAGGTTGGCGCCGGCGGCATTGGTGCGCAAATTACCCAAAACCGAACCGTCCGGATTCATATTCGGCACAATGTAGAAAGTCGCACGGTCAAGCAACATGCGCGCGGTCGGATCTTGCGGATCAAGTAGGCGGCCCAGCAAACCTTCGACAAACCATTCCGCCATGGTTTCGCCCGGATGTTGACGGGCGATAATCCAGACTTTCATGTCGCTTTCGACTTGGTTGCCGATGGTCAAAAGATTAATATCACGGCCTTGAACGGTACTGCCCAAGTCGTCGATACGGCACAAGCCGCTGCCCTGCGCATCGCCCAAAAGGTTCAAATGCTGCTCGTTGGAATAAGGCTCGAAATAAGCGTAGTAAACGCTGTTGGACAAAGGCGTATGGTTGATGGTCAACACACCGTTTTCATAGCTGGTCGGCACGCGGAACCAATTTTGGCGGTCGTAAGAGGCGCAAGCCTGATAGTCCTCCCAGCCCAAAGGATACGCAGCGTCCGCCGCATTTTCAAAATGCATCACGCAGTTTTGATAGGCCGCACCCTGCAAACGGAAGTAAAACCATTGGGCAAACTCCGAAGCATTGTCGGGACGCAGGGCGAGACGGATATCGGCAGGGTTGCTCAAATCTTTGACAACGACCGAACCGGCATCGAATTGGGTGCTGATTTTCATCATGGGTATCCTTAGTAATCGGCAAAGAGGCCGAAGCAAACCGTCATTTTACCGTTTGCATGAGGCTGGTTTCAACCATTTAACTGATTTAACAGGATTTCAAGCGCTTGGAAATATTGTTTCAGACGGCCTTTGGGATTAAGATAAAGGC
>NZ_JBQCXF010000037.1:0-19171 GCF_051956635.1 Neisseria sp. P0022.S010
CGAGTTCGTCGATAAATTGTTGGTCGAGCCAAGGTTTGTAGATTTTCAGCGCGGGATTGGTCAAGAGGCCGTAGCGGTAGAAACGCTCGATGTCGTTGCCTTTGTAGGTGCTGCCGTCGCCCCAGATATTCACATCGTCTTCTTTCATGGCGGAAACGAGCATGGTGCCGGTAACGGCGCGGCCCAGAGGCGTGGTGTTGAAATAGGCGATGCCGCCGGTGGAAACGTGGAACGCGCCGCATTGGATGGCGGCGATGCCTTCGTGTGCCAACTGCGCGCGGCAGTCAATCAGGCGGGCGTTTTCCGCACCGTATTCCATCGCTTTTTTGGGAATGGCGTTGTAATCGTCTTCGTCAGGTTGACCAAGGTTGGCAGTGTAGGCATAAGGCAGCGCGCCTTTGAGTTTCATCCACAACAGCGCGGCAGAGGTATCAAGACCGCCGGAGAAGGCGATGCCGACTTTTTGACCGATGGGGAGATTTTGTAAAATGGTATGGTTTTGGCTCATGGGAATTTCTCCAGACTTGAAAAGTTGAAACCATTATCTTATAAATGGAATACATTGTCAGCAATAGGCCGTCTGAATGTTCGGAGGGCCGTATTAAAGAAACCTCATCATGAACGCTTTTAACCTCATTATCATCGGCGACGAAATCCTGCACGGCAGCCGTCAAGACAAGCATTTCACCTTTTTTAAATCTTTATTGGAATCGCACGGGCTGAAACTCAATCAGGTGCAATACCTGCCTGACGAGCCCGATTTGCTGGTCAAACAGCTGCGCCGCAGCTTTTCAGACGGCCTGCCAACTTTCGTTACCGGCGGCATCGGCTCTACACCTGACGACCACACGCGCCAGGCCGCAGCGGCTGCTTTGGATTTGCCCGTCGTCCGTCATCCTGAAGCCGCCAAGTTTATCGAAGGCGTAACCCTGAAACGTGGCGAGCCGCTCGATTCGCCGGAACACACCCAACGCCTGAAAATGGCGGATTTTCCCGAAGGCGCGGAATTGGTACCCAATCCGTTTAACAACATCGCCGGATTTTCCATCCGTGAGCATTATTTCTTCCCCGGCTTCCCCGTGATGGCGCACCCGATGGCCGAATGGGTATTGGAAACTTATTACGCCGACCGCTTCAACCAAACCGAACGCGGCAGCCGCAGCGTGTATGTGTTCGACCAACCCGAATCGCGCATTACGCCGATTATGGAACATCTTGAGCGTACCTACGCCGGTGTCCGTTCGTACAGCCTGCCCACCGTGGGCCGTACCGCTTCAGACGGCCGTTATACTCCGCCGCATATCGAGTTCGGCATCAAAGCGGAAGGCGAGGCCTGCCGCTTGCTGGATGCAGCGTGGGCAGATGCGTTGCAGGGTTTGCAGGCAATTGGCGCGACTTTGAAAGAAACGGTGGAATAATGTACTTGTCTCCGGCCCAATCCAGACGCGCACTGATTTTTGCCTCTTTGCTGTTTTTACCGCCGACCCTCATCATCGGCATTTGGCTGGCGCAATATGGCGGCTTCGCTTTTGAGCCGCCGCTGATGCACGCTGTCCATGCCCACGCGGGAACATGGTTTGACCCGATTGCCACCGTGTTGCACTATCTGGGCAAAACCGCGATTGCCGTGCCGCTGATCGGCGCAGTCGCCACAGCCCTGTATTTCGCCAATAAGAAGCGCGAGGCACTGTTTTGCGTGTTGGCGGCATTGGTGCCGACTGTGAACATGCTGATTGTGAAGGTTTGGTTTGCCCGCGAACGTCCGCTGCTTTGGCCGCGCCTGATTGAAGAGAGCAATTTTTCCTTCCCCAGCGGCCACAGTACGTTTTCCGCCGCCATTGCCGTCATGCTGATATTGCTTTGCCGCCGCACGCGCTACCGCCGCGCCGCTTGGGTGGTCGGTATTGCCTTTGCCCTGTTGACCGGGTTTTCACGCATTTATTTGGGCGTGCATTATCCCACCGATGTTTGGGCAGGTTGGACAAACGGCACGCTGACTGCCTTGCTGGTGTATATGCTTATCTTCAGGCCGTCTGAAAAATAGAAGAAACGAATTATGAATACACGTTCACCCAACACGCCTTATTGGCTCAGAAACGGCCATGCCGACACTCTGTTTGCCAAATTGCTGCAAGGCAAGGCGCCCGACTACCGCCGCGAGCTTCTGCCCGACAGCACCGGCAAAACCCAAGTTGCCTACGATTTTGTCGACAGCGCCGACCCCGATGCGCCGTTGGTGGTTTTGTTCCACGGATTGGAAGGCAGCAGCGAGAGCCATTACGCGGTCGAGTTGATGAAAGCCGTGCAGCAGCGCGGTTGGAACGGCGTGGTTGCCCATTTCCGCAGTTGCGGCGGCATCGCAAACACCGCGCCCGTGTTCTACCACCTCGGCGATACGCCCGAAATCGCCTTTATGCTCAACACGCTGGCACAACGCTATTCAACCATCTACGCCGTCGGCGTTTCTTTGGGGGGCAATGCCTTGGCCAAATATTTGGGCGAGCAGGGCAGCAATGCTGTTCCGCGTGCTTCTGCCGTCGTTTCCGCGCCGGTTGATGCCGTGGCGGCAGGTACGCGTTTTGACCAAGGCATGACGCGACTGATTTACACGCGCTATTTTTTGAATTCGCTGCTGCCGAAAGCCCGAGCGATTCCCCGGTTTCAGACGGCCTTGAGCCGGCAAAACTGCAAAACGCTTGGCGATTTTGACGACTGCTTTACCGCGCCGCTTCACGGTTTTGCCGACCGTCATGATTACTACCGCCGCAATTCCTGCAAACCGTTTCTGAAAGGCGTGGATACGCCGTTGCTGCTGCTCAATGCCGTCAACGACCCCTTCCTGCCGCCGGAAGCCCTGCCGACCGGGCGGGACGTGTCTTCGTCCGTTACGCTGCTGCAACCGGCATACGGCGGGCATGTCGGCTTTGTCAGCCGCGATCAAGGTCGTCTAAATCTGCAATGGCTGCCGCAAACCGTGTTGGACTATTTCAAACAGTATCAGCCGTAAATGAAAAAGAGCATGTATGCAGACATGCCCTTAGTGTGTAGAAAGTAAAAAGGCCGTCTGAAAAGAGTTTCAGACGGCCTTTTGAATAGCTTGATTATTTGCCTTTGTTGTCGGCTTTGGCTTCTTTTTTCAGAGAAGCATACAACTCAGGGTCGCGGTTTTTCAGCAGGGAAGCAACGGCCAAGTCGTCACGGTTGACTTTAGCCAAATCTACGCGCTCAATGTGTACCAAACGCAGCAATTCGCGTACAGGTTTAGGCATATTGCGGCCGGATTCGTAACGGGAACCACCGGATTGAGTCACACCAATGCGGCTCCAGAAGTCCATTTGGTTCAGGCCAAGTTTTTTACGGATATCGCGGATGTTTTCAATTTTTTCGAACGATTTCATGAATCTTCCTTATTGTGGTATTTGTTGCATGCCTCTAGGCATAAAAATGGGTCTGCAAGAATGCCGGCATCCCTTTCCTGTAGGCTTTGGGGTGATATGTGGGCGTATTGCAAATGACTGATCTAGATAATTAGACAGTATATTCGAAAGAAGTTTTCTGCTGTCTGCCATAATTTGTGTAAATATTTCTTAATTCATTATTTCGGATAATTTTCATCATATAAATCATTAAATTATGCGCTTATCTTAAATATGGCGTAAGCAAATTTTTACATAATTAAACAATTCGATTTGGGTAAAAACTTAATTTCGAGTTTTTATTCGGTTTTCTAGGTTGAGAATGCGAATAAATTTCAGGCCGTCTGAATCTATGTTTTCAGACGGCCTGAAGGTTTTTTCAAAGTTAAGGCTTACCGCTGGCAGGGCTGATGGTAAGGATTTCGTAGCCGGTTTCGGTAACCAAAACTTCGTGTTCCCACTGGGCGGAGAGTGAGCGGTCTTTGGTGACCACTGTCCAACCGTCGTTCAGGATACGCAGATGACGTTTACCTTGGTTGATCATCGGCTCGATGGTGAAAATCATGCCCGGTTTGAGGACGAGGCCCTCGCCTTTGCGGCCGTAGTGGACTACTTGCGGCGCTTCGTGGAAGCCGCGGCCGATGCCGTGTCCGCAGAATTCCTGTACGACGGAGTAGCCGGCATTTTCGGCAACCTGTTGGCAGGCATAGCCGACATCGCCGAGGGTGGCGCCGGGTTTGACCGCTTCGATGCCCGCCATCATGGAGGCGTGGGTCACGTCGATCAGGCGTTGGGCAATCGGGGAGACTTTGCCGACGGTAAACATACGGCTGGAGTCGCCGTGGAAACCGTCTTTTTTAATGGTCAGGTCGATGTTGACGATGTCACCTTCTTTCAGCGGCTTGTCGTCGGGAATACCGTGGCAGATAACGTGGTTGACGGAGGTGCAGCAGGATTTCGGGTAGGGTGGGTTGCCGTAGTTGAGGGGGGCCGGATAACCGCCTTGAACGTTGACGTGGTAGTCGTAAACGAGTTTGTCGATTTCGTTGGTGGTGACGCCGGGTTTGACGAATTGGCCGATGTAGTCGAGGGCTTCGGCGACCAAGCGGCCGAGTTCGCGCATTTTTTCGATTTCTTCGGGGGTTTTGATGATGACTTTGTCCATGAGGTTTCCTTCTTGTTTCAGACGGCATGGGGGCCGTCTGAACGGGACGGGTGTGCCGTCTGTTTAAAACAGGTTGTCGAGATTGTCTTTATTGCGCGGTTTGGCTTGTGGTTTGGCCTCAGGCTCGGCTTTGGGAGTCGGTTTGGACTCAGGGGCTTTGGTTTTTGCCGGTTTGTTTTCTGCTGCTTGTGCGGCCGGTTTGTTGTCTGCGGCTTTGTTTGCTACCGGCTGGCTGTCTGTTTGAGGTGTGTTTTGAGCGGCAGGGCTGCTGTTGTCGGATTGTGTTTTTTCTGATTTGTCGGTTTCGGCGCGTTTGTTTTCTGTGCGTTTGCCGCGGTGTGTAGTGGGGCGGTCATTTTTTACACCTTCTTCCGCTTTTTCGCCTTTTTCGTTTTGTGGGACGACAGGATTGCCGGAGGCGGTTTTTTCGTCGCCTTCTTGGGCGAGTTGGACGGTTTCAGGTTCGACAGTGCCGTTGGGGCGCCAAACTTCAATGCGTGTGTCGGTTTGTTCGGCAGGGCTTTTTTCGGGTACGTCGGTTTTACCGGAGTTTAGGGTGCTGAATACGCCGGCGACGAGGGCTGCGACGGCAATAAAGCTGACAAGGAATAAAGCGCGGATTAGGTGTTTGGGCTTAAGTTGGAAAGGGGTTTTATTATTCTTGGACATGATGGGTCGGGTAATCGTTGGAGGAATGGCCGTCTGAATATTCAGACGGCCCCGGGTTGCCTGTGAATCAGTTGGCAACGTAGTTTTGATAGAGGGTCACGACTTTTTGTACGCCGACGGTCGTGCTGACTTTTTGGGTCACGCGGGCTTGTTCGTCAGGCGTGAGGATGCCCATCACATAGGTCACGTTGCCGTAAGTCACGATTTTGACGCGTGCTTGGGTGGCCGGGCTGAGGCCCAACAGGGTGGCGCGGACCTTGGATGTGCCCCAGGTATCGTTAGTCACATCGCCGAGCGAACGCGCTTGTGAGGCAACGGTGATGTAGTTGTACACGCCTTCTGCGGCTTGTTCGGAACGGGCGATGCGTTCAACAAATTGTTTTTCGCCTTCGGTAGCCACTTGGCCGAGCAGGAGCAGGTGGCGGTTGTAGCCGACAACGTTCAGTTTGGGCTTGTAGCCTTGAACTTGGTTGTTTTGGCGCAGGTAGGAGCGTGCGGTGGTTTCGACGCGCAGTGCCATAACGTTGTCGTCGGTTTGCGCGCCGGTGGTGCGGCGGTCGACGGCGGATTTGGTGCCGACGGCTGCACCGCCGATCAGTGCGCCGACGCAGCCGCTCAGACTCAGGCTCAAGAGGGTCGCGGTCAGAACGGGGAGGGCGTAGCGTTTGATATTCTTCATATCCTTTTCCTTGGGTATGGACGGTTGGGTGTTCAGACGGCCTTTAAGGGATGGGCCGTCTGAAAAGAAAGGGTTACATGCCTTCAAGCAGGACGGAGTCGATGCAGTCGCACATGGCGTGTATCAGCAGGATATGGTTTTCCTGAACGCGGGCGGTGCGCGGATAAGGGACGTTGAGCAAAACGTCGGTATCTTTGAGCATGGCGGCGATTTTGCCGCCATCGCGGCCGGTCATGGCGATGACGTGCATGTCGCGTTCGTGTGCCGCTTTGATGGCTTCGATAACGTTGGCGGAATTGCCGGAGGTGGAGATACCGACCAATACGTCGCCGGCACGTCCGAGCGCGCGCACTTGTTTGCTGAATACATGGTCGAAACCGTAGTCGTTGCCGATGGCGGTCAGGGCGGAAGTGTCTGTCGTCAGCGCGACAGCGGCCAATTCCATGCGTTCTTTTTCAAAGCGGCCGGTCATCTCGGCGGCGAAATGTTGCGCGTCGGCAGCCGAACCGCCGTTGCCGCAGGCCAGGATTTTGCCGTCGTTCATCAGGCATTGCAGCATCAGCTCGGCAGCCTGTACAGTCGGCTCAACCAGTACTTTTTCGGCTTCCTGCTTGGCGCGGATGCTCTCGGCAAAATGTGCGGAAACGCGTTCTTGTAATGTTGTCATGAGGTTAACCTGTAATATTTTGAATCCATTCGGGTTGGCCGTCGCCTTCAATCAGTACCGCATCCAGGCGGCAGGGCGCATGGTTCAACCCGTGCTTTTGCAGATAATACTCTACACTTCGTTGCAATTTCAATAATTTGGACGGCGAGATGCTGTATGCGGCACCACCGAAACCTCGGTTTTTGCGGTATTTTACTTCAACAAACACAATCGTACCGCCGTTTTTGACGATTAAATCGATTTCGCCGTAGGCGCAATGCCAGTTCCGCGCCAGCAGCGAGCAGCCTTTGTTCAGCAGGAATGCCAGCGCCGCATTTTCGGCCGCCGCCCCCTGTTTGTGGTTTAAGCGCATGAAAAGTTTACCCGTTATATAATCATTGTTTTTAAAGAGACGCCGTTTCAGACGGCCTTGAATCTATGTACACAAAACATCTGCAAAAAGCCGTCGACAGCATCGAAAAACAGACATTATACGTTGTCGCCACGCCCATCGGCAATTTAGCCGACATAACGCTGCGCGCGCTGGCCGTGCTGCAAAAGGCCGATGTTATCTGCGCCGAGGATACCCGCGTTACCGCCCAGCTTTTGAGTGCGTACGGCATTCAGGGCAAACTCGTGAGCGTGCGCGAACACAACGAGCAGCAAATGGCCGACAAAATCATCGCCCATCTTTCAGACGGCCTGAGCGTCGCCCAAGTTTCGGATGCGGGTACGCCTGCTGTTTGCGATCCCGGTGCGAAACTTGCCGCCCGCGTGCGCGAAGCCGGATTTAAAGTGGTGCCTGTGGTCGGTGCAAGTGCGGTCATGGGGGCGTTGAGCGTGGCCGGTGTGACGGAATCCGATTTTTACTTCAACGGTTTCCTGCCGCCTAAGGCCGGCGAACGCCAAAAGCTGTTGGCCAAATGGGCGGAAGCCGATTTTCCGATTGTGATGTTTGAAACGCCGCACCGTATCGAATCAAGCCTTGCGGATATGGCCGCGCAGTTCCCCGAACGCCGTTTGACTTTGGCACGCGAAATCACCAAAACGTTTGAAACCTTTCTCAGCGGCACGGTTGCCGAAATCCAAGCCGCCCTCAAAAACGACAGCAACCAAACGCGCGGAGAAATGGTGCTGGTGTTGCATCCTGCGGTAAAAGAGAAGCACAGTGATTTGCCCGAGGCGGCGCAAAATACCATGAAAATCCTTGCGGCTGAGTTGCCGACCAAACAGGCCGCCGAGCTTGCCGCCAAGATTACCGGCGAAAGCAAAAAAGCCTTGTACGATTTAGCGTTGGAGTGGAAACGGATTTCAGACGACGCTTGAGGTCTTGCAGGCTTATTTCTCTCAACCTGTGGTGTGAACGATGCGACGATTTCCTACAGGCAAGGCTGGGTATTGTTCGTTATCCGTTTGCCGGTTCTACAGGCTTTATATAGGCAAAGTTTTGTTTGCCGCATTGCTTCCCCCCCCCCCTTGCAATTTATAATGACACTGCATACAACTAGTATGTTCTTAAATCTTTCAATCTACGGGAGTGGACTTATGAAACAAAACATCATCGTTGCCTTATTCAACATCTCCAGCGAAGCTTATCAAGCCTTTTCTGAATTGAAAGCTTACTCGCAGACAACAGATACTTTGGTGGCACAAGCCGTTTTGGTTAAAAAGGAAAATGACCTGATTATCCCAGCAGAAAGCACCGACTTTACCGCCAATACGGTCGAAGGCACATGGACGGGCGGCCTCATTGGTTCGCTGGTCGGCATCCTCGGCGGTCCTATCGGTGTTCTGTTGGGTGGAGCTACTGGCGCACTCATCGGCAGTGATGTAGGCACTGCCCAAACATTGGGAGAGGGGGCGTTGCTAGAAAATACAGCCAAAAAACTGGATAACGGCAGTACTGCGATCATTATTTTGGCGCAAGAATCCAACGAAGCTGTATTGGATGCTTTCTTCCACCGTTTCAAAACCGTTATTCTCCGACAAGATGCAGCCGTTGCCCAACAGGACGTATTGGCAGCAATAGAAGCGCAGGAAGAAGTGGCACGTCAGGCACACGAAGCTTGGAAAAAACAGCGCAAAGCCGAACGCAAAGAGAAAGTGGAAGCCTTCAAGGCCGACATCAAACAAAAATTCGACGAATTGGCAGCCAAGTTGAAATAACACTGCCACCAACCCAAGGTATGTAACCGCTCAAATTTTCCGTTTCGGATGCATGCCAAACCGGTTTGAGGCTACCTGAAAATCTATTTTTCAGGTAGCCTCTCCCTTTTTCATGCCCCGAGACCTTTGCAAAGGTCTCGGCCTTTTTATAATTGGATTTTAGATCGATCCAATAGGTTCAATACGCTTCTAAGTTTGCGTTTCAGACGGCCTCAATGTTTGGCAAACCTGTTTTAACGCTGCCATGCGCTGCGCAAATATTCGATGCAGTCGGTCAGGGCGTAAAACGGGGCGTTGCCGTGATTAGCGTTGGGGTAGAGGGTGAAGCGGACATCTGCGCCGAGATGGTGCAAAGTGCCGGCAAGGATTTTGGCTTGTGCAACCATGCCGCGGCTGGTTTGGTCGGGGCGGTTGTTTCTGCCTTCATGTTCGCCTGCACCGAGGCGGATGCCGATTCCTTGCGGCAATGTGCCGGGCAACCAATCGAGTACGCGGCGGTCTTGCCACCAGATAGACGGCGACACCAGCAAATAATGGCGGAAGCGTTCGGGGCGGGTGAACAGGGAATAGAGACCGTACAAGGCGCCGAACGAATGGCCGAAGACGGCTTGGTTTTGGGTATCGATGCGGTATTTGCCGTCGAGCAGGGCGGAGAGTTCGTCGTCGATAAAGCGGCTGAAGCGGTCGGCTTGGCCGTATTGTTTGCGTTCGGATTCGGACGCGTTGTCGGGCAGCGGCGGCGTGTAGTCGAGGGCGCGTTGGCTTAAGTCGCGGATGGTGCCGCCGGTGTAGCCGATGCCGACAATCAGACAGGCGGCATGGCTTTTGGTGATGGGATTGATGAGCAGGGATTGCGCCATATTGAGGATGGCAGGGAAAAAGGCATCCCCGTCAAGAATATACAGTACGGGATAGCCGCCTGCCGGACGCTCGCCGAGTGCCGCGGCTTGAATGCGGTAAGTGCGGCCGGTGTGGGCGGAAGTAAGGGCGGTTTCTTCGGCTTGCAGCAGGGTGGCGGCTTGCCAGTCGGGACGGATGGACATGATGGGGTGCTTTAATCAATGGTTGCTTAAGGGAAAAGGCCGTCTGAATAATGTTTTTCAGACGGCCTTATTGTACGGATTCCTGCCTTTTTAACAATACGCGCGATTAGCGTACGTCAACGTAGGAGCTGCTGTGCAGTTCGCGCAGGAGGTTGGTGGTCGCCTGTTGCGCTTTTTGTTGGGACAGGTATTGGCGGACGGCGTTTTGTTGGCGCTCTTCAGGCGTACCTGCTTCGCGGACGTCGTTCAGCTTGATGATGTGCCAGCCGAATTGGGTGCGGACAGGGGCACTGATTTGGCCGGGTTTGAGTTTGTGGACGGCTTCTTCAAATGGGGCAACCATCATGCCGTCGGCAAACCAGCCCAAGTCGCCGCCGTTGCCGGCGCTGCTGTCTTGCGAGTATTGGCGTGCCAAACCGCCGAAATCTGCGCCGCTGCGGGCTTGTGAGTAGATTTTGCGGATGGTGCTTTCTGCGCCGACGGCGGCATTGTCGTTGTCGGCTTTAATGAGGATGTGTTGGGCATTGTATTGGCGCACAGGGTCGGCTTCGGGCAGGGTAATGCCTTGTTGTTTGGCCTGCTCGATGTAGCGTGCCACTTCGGAGTCGCTCACGCGGCTGTTTTGCATGATGGCCTGTTGGCGCACTTTTTCAACAATAATGCTGTCGGCGATGTCTTGACGGACGGCGGCAGACGGATTTTTGATGTTGGGGTTGTGCGCGATGACGGCTTCAATTTCGCTATCGGTCGCTTGGATGTTGCGGCGTTTGCCGGCTTGGAGGATCAGGGATTGGTTGATCATTTGTGCCAAAACCTGTTGGCGCAGCTCGTTGGCGTCCATTTGCGTGCCTTTCGGCATGGTTTGACGCGCTTGTGCTACGGCTTGTTCTACTTGGCGGTGGGTAATGACTTCGTTGTCGACAACCGCGGCAATGCCGTCTGAAAGATGTACGCCGCTTTGTACGGCGGGCATGGCGGTGGCGCTGACGGCAGGGGCTTTGGCTGCGCGCGCTTTGCCTGCTTTGGCTTTAGGGGCGGCGTGTGCGCCTACTGCGAGAGTGAGTGCGGCGACGAGAATCAGGGGTTTGAAGTTCATTGTTTGACTACCTCATTGGTTTTGCTGTAACCGGGGATGGCTAAGCGGAGTTTTTCGAATGGGTTGTTGCCGATATTGCTCAAGTCTTTGAGTTGGAGGTTGAAGAATACGGCGTTTTTGTGGCTGTTTTCGCCGGTAACATAGCGTTGGCCGACCAAGCTTGCGCTCCAGCAGCCGCAGTTGCTTTTGTATTCTGCACCGATGAGCATTTCCAGCGGTTTTTTGGCTTCGATTTCGTAGTTGTAACGGGCGACGGCGTACAGGTTTTTACTCAACGGCCATTGGGCGGCAAGGTCGATTTGGCTGAGCCTGTCGTAGAAATAGTCGCCGTTGGCTTGCAGGTAAATGCGCTCGTTGCGTCCGTATTTGTAGCGTGCGCTTAAGACTTTGCCGGGTTCGGGGTTGTAGGTAATCCCTGCAGCGTAGCTTTCGGCACGGCTTAGGTTTTGGTTGTAGTGGATGTCCAAGTCGATGCGGATGCTCGGGGTAAGGTTGCCGTGTGCAAAGGCTACCCAGTCGGACTGGCTGCGCGGATAACGGCTGACGCTGCCGTCAGGCAGGACGTTGTCGTTTTTGAAGTAAAACTTCTGGCCGATACCTGCACGGAAGAGTTCCGCACCGGTGTTGGGGTTGAGGATGCGGCTTTGTGTGGCCAGCGTCAGGCTGTTGGCAGAATTGATGCGGTCGTTGCCCGAATACAGGTTTTCGCGGAACAGCTGCGAGTAGGTAAAGCTGTTTTCGGAGCTGTCGAAATTGGGCAGGTCGTTTTGGGACTTGGTCGGAATGTAGTTGTAAAACAGGCGCGGTTCGAGCGTTTGCAGGTATTCTCCGCCGAAGAGACGGGCCCTGCGCTCGAAAGTCAGGCCGCTGTCGACGTTGATGATCGGCAGGACGCGGCTGACATTGCGGCTGCTTTGGCCGTTGAAGCTGTTGAGGCTGTAATAAGTGGCGTGTACGCCGACTTTAGGCCGGATGTAGCCCCATTGGTTGTGGAAGTCCCATTTGACGCTCGGGTAGAGCACCACGCGGCTGCCGTCTTGCTTGGTATCGTGGTCAAAACGGGTGAATTGGCCGAACACGTTGAGTTGCGCTTTGCCGAGATGGCTTTGCCAACGGCCGGTCAGACGGGGCATGATGGCATAAGGCTCGTCTTTATAACCGTCTTGGTTGGCAAGCGTTTGATATTTTTGTACGCGCAACGAGCCGTCGAAGCTGCCGCCCAACAGTTTGTCGCTGTAATTGAGCCATGCCTGACGGTCGAGGTTGACGTTGCGTGCGATGTCTTCACGGCCGTAGAAGTCGCGGTAGTAATCGTCGTCGGAAACTTGGTTGTAGTTGATGCCGCCGCTGATTTTGCTGTTCAGCTGCTGCTGGTGTTTCCATTTGAACTGGTAGCGGTTGTTGTGGACGCTTTTTTGGTCGTTCGGCATCCAGTCGCCATCGACTTCGCCGCTGTAATTCGGTTGCAGATAACGGACTTGGCCGCCCAGTTGCACACCGCGTTTGCTGATGATGCCCGGGCGGATGGTGGCATCCAAATTCGGCGCAAGGTTGAAGTAGTAGGGCAGGCTCAGCTCAAGGCCGTCTGAACCTGTGGCAATGGTCGGAACGAGCAGGCCGCTTTTGCGGTTGCCGTTGATGGGGAAGTCCGCCCAAGGTGTGTAGAGGACAGGGACGCCGCCGAATACCAGCGAAGCGTGTTTGGCCACGCCGATGCCTGTCGATTCATCGGCTTCAATGCTTTGCGCTTGGATATACCAGCTGGCATCGCCGGGCGAACAGGTGTTGAATTTGGTGTTGATGAGTTTGTAGAGGCCTTTGCCTTTGAGTTCGGCTTTTTCGCTGACACTTTGAAGGTGGCGGCCGCCTTGTTCGGTATTGAGGCGCACGGCACTGCCGGAGCCAGTTTGGTTTTTGAGGTTGTAAACCAATTGGTCGCCGGATACGGTCGAACCGTTTTGATACAGGGTAAAGCGGTCGCCGGCGGTAACGGTATCGGTGGCTTGGTCGTATTGCGCCCAATCGGCATTGAGAACATCGGCATTGCGCTCGACAATGACGTCGCCTTCGGCACGGACACCGACTTGGGTCTGACCTTCTATTTTATCGGCGTTGACGCGGGTGTAATCGGCAGGCAGGGCAGGCTCGCCGCTGCGTTTGATTTCGGCGGTTTCGGCCGGCTTGGCATTTTCATGGTCGCAAAACAGGCAAGTGCTGCCCAAAGAAAGCGGATCGGCTTCGCTTTGGCCTGTTTTTGCCGGTTTGGATTCAGCGGCGTGGGCAGGGGTATAGTCTTCCGCCTGCGGAACAGAAGCATCTTCCGCGCGTACGGCTGTTGCGCCAAAGCCCATAATTAAGGCGAGTACCAAGGGTTTGAGTGAAAATAAACGAGCCAAAATCGCCCCTTAAATCGGTTTGCCAGTTAGAATAGCGGTTATTGTAACCTGAAATTCTGCGATACCGCTATGCAACGACAAACCGAATTACAAAACTGGCTGGAGTCTGTTTACCCGAACCAGCCGTTCGAATTGAGCTTTGCGGCAGCCGATGCCGACTTCCGCCGTTATTTCCGCGCGACGTTTTCAGACGGCCAGACCGTTATCTGTATGGACGCGCCTCCTGAGAAGATGAGTGTTGCGCCTTATTTGAAAGTGCAAAAACTGTTTAATATGGTCAATGTGCCGCAAGTGCTTCATGTGGATGAAGCGTTGGGCTTTATGGTGTTGAACGATTTGGGCAACACCACATTCCTGACCGCCATGAATCAGGAAAACAGCGAAACCGCCCACAAAGCCTTGCTGCTCGAAGCCATCGACGAACTGATCGAGCTGCAAAAAGCCAGCCAACCCGGCAAACTGCCGGAATACGACCGCGAAGTCATGCTGCGCGAGATTAATTTGTTCCCCGAATGGTTTGTGGCCAAAGAATTGGGCCGCGAGTTGACCTTCAAGCAACGCCAGTTGTGGCAGCAAACCGTCGATACGCTGTTGCCGCCCCTGTTGGCGCAACCCAAAGTGTATGTCCACCGCGACTTTATCGTCCGCAATCTGATGCTGGCGAAAGGCCGCCCGGGCGTATTGGACTTCCAAGATGCGCTTTACGGTCCGATTTCCTATGATTTGGTGTCGCTGCTGCGCGATGCGTTTATCGAATGGGAAGAAGAATTTGTATTGGACTTGGTCATCCGTTACTGGGAAAAAGCACGCGCTGCCCAGCTGCCCGTGCCTGCCGAGTTTGATGAGTTCTACCGCTGGTTTGAATGGATGGGCGTACAACGCCATTTGAAAGTGGCCGGTATTTTTGCCCGTCTGTACTACCGCGACGGCAAAGACAAATACCGTCCGGAAATCCCGCGCTTCTTGAACTATTTGCGCCGCGTATCGCGCCGTTACAACGATTTGGCGCCGCTTTATGCATTGCTGGTCGAATTGGTCGGCGATGACGAATTGGAAACAGGCTATACCTTCTAAGCTTGGTTTTTTAAGATTTGATTCCACTTTTCAGACGGCCTGATCAACAAAAGGCCGTCTGAAACCTTTACAGAACACATAAACATGACTTACATGATTTACCCCAAAACCTACGACGTGATTGTCGTCGGCGGCGGCCATGCCGGTACCGAAGCCGCGCTTGCCGCCGCACGCATGGGTGCGCAAACCCTGCTGCTCTCACACAACATCGAAACCCTCGGCCAAATGTCGTGCAACCCTTCCATCGGCGGTATCGGCAAAGGCCATCTTGTGCGCGAACTCGACGCATTGGGCGGCGCAATGGCGTTGGCCACCGACAAATCCGGTATTCAGTTCCGCCGCTTGAACGCCAGCAAAGGCGCGGCAGTGCGAGCCACACGCGCGCAGGCGGACCGCATCCTGTATAAAGCCGCCATCCGCGAAATGCTGGAAAACCAAGAAAATCTGGAGCTTTTCCAACAAGCCGTCGAAGACGTAACGCTTGATGGCGAACGCATCAGCGGCGTGGTTACCGCGATGGGCGTGGAGTTTAAAGCACGCGCCGTCGTGCTGACCGCCGGCACGTTTTTGTCCGGCAAAATCCATATCGGTTTGGAAAACTACGAAGGCGGCCGCGCCGGCGATCCTGCCGCCAAATCCTTGGGCAGCCGTTTACGCGAATTGAACCTGCCTCAAGGCCGTCTGAAAACCGGCACGCCGCCGCGCATCGACGGACGCACGATTGACTTCTCCCAGCTCACCGAACAGCCCGGCGACACACCCGTTCCCGTAATGTCCGTACGCGGCAGCGCCGATATGCACCCGCGCCAAGTGTCCTGCTGGATTACGCATACCAACACGCAAACCCACGAAATTATCCGTTCAGGCTTTGACCGCAGCCCCATGTTCACCGGCAAAATCGAAGGCGTCGGCCCGCGTTATTGTCCGTCTATCGAAGACAAAATCAACCGCTTCGCCGACAAAGACAGCCATCAGATTTTCCTCGAACCCGAAGGCCTGACCACGCACGAATACTATCCAAACGGTATCTCCACCAGCCTGCCGTTCGACATCCAAATCGCCCTCGTGCGCAGCATGAAAGGTCTCGAAAACGCCCATATCCTGCGCCCCGGCTACGCCATCGAATACGACTACTTCGACCCGCGCAACCTCAAAGCCAGCCTCGAAACCAAAACCATCCAAGGCCTCTTCTTCGCCGGCCAAATCAACGGCACAACGGGCTACGAAGAAGCCGCTGCGCAAGGCCTGCTTGCAGGCGCAAACGCCGTGCAATACGTCCGCGAACAAGATCCGCTCCTGCTGCGCCGCGAACAAGCCTATCTCGGCGTATTGGTGGACGACCTCATCACCAAAGGCGTGAACGAGCCTTACCGAATGTTCACCAGCCGCGCCGAATACCGCCTGCAACTCAGGGAAGACAACGCCGACATGCGCCTGACCGAAGACGGCTACAAAATCGGCTTGGTGGGCGAAGAACAATGGCGCATGTTCAACGAAAAACGCGAAGCCATCGAACGCGAAATCCAACGTTTGAAAACAACGTGGTACACACCGCAAAAACTCGCCGAAGAAGAGCAGCTGCGCGTATTCGGCCAAAAACTCAGCCGCGAGGCCAACCTGCACGACCTCCTGCGCCGCCCGAACCTCGACTACGCCACGCTGATGACCCTGCCCGACGCACAACCTGAAACCGCACTTGCCGACAGCGTGGTCGAACAAGTCGAAATCCAAGTCAAATACCAAGGCTATATCGACCGCCAAAACGAAGAAATCGACAGCCGCCGCGACATCGAAACCTTAAAGCTGCCCGAGGATATCGATTACAGCAAAGTCAAAGGTTTGTCGGCAGAAGTGCAGCAAAAGCTCAACCAGTACAAACCCGAAACCGTCGGCCAAGCCAGCCGCATCTCCGGCGTCACGCCTGCGGCAGTGGCATTGCTGATGGTGCATTTGAAACGTGGATTTAAAGATGCTAAGTAAGGGTTAATTTGAATAAAGGCCGTCTGAAAGTTTCAGACGGCCTTTTTGATAGTCTCCAATTATTTAAAAGAACAAAAACATAAAAACTCATGACAGGGTAAAATACGTTACACAAAACCTATGACAGACAAAGGGATAATATGGAAACTCAAGCTTTAGAAAAAACTTTTGCTACACACGACGAATTTAACCGTAAGCCGATAGCCGAAAACATCATCAAGTTGCTGACATTGCCCATCGACCTTTCTCCTATGGTCATCGATGGTGGTTGGGGAACGGGCAAAACCGAATTTTGTCAAAAACTGATTCGGCTTATGCAGCAGCAACATCCCGATTACCAGCCCGTCTATATTGACGCCTTCCGTTCAGACCACAGCGGAGAGCCTTTGTTGGCATTACTTGCCGAAATCATCAAAGCCTGTACGCCTGAAGATACTGGCGAGCAGCCGTCTGAACAGCGCAAAAATATTACGAGGAAAGTCGCGAAAGCCGCAGGATTCGTGATGAAAACCGTTGCTAAGGCAGCGGTTGGTCATGTTCTAAAGCAAAATACAGACGATTTGGCAGAAGGATTACAACAGATAATAAATGACGGCCAAGATGCAGACAGTTTGGCCGAAACCGTAACCGATGCTGCTGCCACAATCGCTAGCCACACTATTGATGCAACCGTCGAAGCCTTGTTGAAAGAGCAAATCGAAGCGGAAAAAAATCTGGAAACGCTCAAAGCCTGCCTGAAAGAATTGGCAGCGGACAAACCGATTATCCTGTTTATCGACGAACTCGACCGCTGCCGTCCCGATTATGCGGTTGATATGCTGGAAGTTATCAAGCACGTTTTTGATATTGAAAACGTCGAAGTCGTGCTGGTTACGAATACCAAACAATTGCGCGCGGCGATTAATCATCGGTACGGAGCAGAGGTGGATGCGCACAAATATTTAGATAAGTTTTTGAAGTACAGCTTTGCTTTGCCAGAGAAGGTTGTAGCTCAATTTGAGGAAGAGCGGGCTTTGGTTTCAGTTAAATATTTCAAACAGTTGATACGAGAAAGTCGTATGGCAAGTGAACTACAAGGTTTAATTGAAGAACGCAATGTAAGAATAAATTTTATCAGCGATATGGTAGAGCGGAATAATTTATCGCTTAGGGAAACTGAACGATTAGTCCGATTTTTAGAGATATACCACTCTTTAAGTGGCGGACTAGGGAAGGACTTCATCTGGCAATATGTCTTGCTGCGTATTACGGGTGTATTTATCTTCTGCTTTTATCCGAATTTAATGGACGATATTAATAAAAATTGTGCTTATTCTAGAGATTTTGCACAAATATTTAATATTCAGTCGTTGTCGAATATTCCAAAAAATAGTTCAGGTGTTATTTATACAAGAACAAATGTAATTGCTATGATGCTAATTCTAAATAGCCAAATGGATACACATTTTAATAACTTTAATAATCTTCATAATCTGAGAGAGTGGCAGAAGTATATAAATGAGGCATTTCTTGATAATGGTGAGATTTTTCCTCCCGGAATGAATGGGGTTTTATCAATCCTGAAAGAAACTTTCCGAGTACTCAGTTTTGAGCAAACACCACAATAAAATTAAAGGCCGTCTAAAACCCAAGAAATCAGGTTTCAGACGGCCTTTAATCATTTTAATAAACCGATAATTTTCCTATCGAGGCCGTCTGAATTTCAATACGCCAAGCTCGGAGACAAAGCCGTTTAGGGGGATGTCGTAGGGTTCGGTCGGCAAGGTGTCGGTCAGTTGGCAGCCGAAGCCTACACCTAGGGTTTGGGTTTGCAGGCGGTATTTCGTGGCGGAGAGGGTGGCGTCGTAATAGCCGCCGGCTTGTCCGAGGCGGTAGCCGCGTTTGTCGATGCCGACGATGGGGACCAGCAGCAGGTTGAGTTGGTGGACGCGGATTTTTTTGCCGGTGAATTGGGGGACGTGCAATTTGGCGTAGCCGCGTTTGCGTTCTTGTTTGGCGTCGTCGGCAGGGTAAGGGGTGAACCACATCCGCCGCGTGTTCGGTTCGATATAGGGCAGGTAGAGTTTTGCGCCGCGTTTTTGTGCGGCACGGACAAAGCCGTCCAATCGCAATTCCTTGCCCATCGGCCAATACACGCCGATTTTCTGTCCTTTTTTGATGTAGGGCTTGAGCAGGCGGTTGATGGTTTCGGTGGCGGCGTTCCGCTCGTCGGCGCTCATTTGGGCGCGTGATCGGCGGAACTGTTTGCGTAGTGCCGATTTTTCGGGATTCCTCATTTTCAGACGGCCTTTCGGGATTGCGGTAGAATGTTGCGATTATAACGATTTTGTTAACATTCAAACAGGACGCACACGATGTGGCATATTGTCGCCATCGGCTATCTTTTTGTTGCCGTGATGTTTTCCGCCGCGCAGCCGAGTATTGCGCGCGCGTTGATTTATTTGGTCTTTTGGGCAGTGTTGCCCACTGTGTTTACGGTCTTTGTCGTGACCATCCGCCGCCGCAACCGCCTGATGAAACGGCAGGAGCAGGCGGAGTTTGAGGCGGCCCGCCAAAAGGCGGTACAGGCGGATGAAAAACAGGACGGGAAGGTATAAAATCCCTTTTCAGACGACCCCTTATCCGCTATAATCCGTCAGTTTTCCATTTCGGAAACACACTATTTTTTAAAACTTATGCCCACTTTCGCCGAAGGGTGCTTGACAATAGGCGCCGCCTATCAAGTTCTATGCGATTGAATGTGTGCTCTTTAACCCTTTCAAGGAAATAACATGTCTCAAATTACTATGCGTCAGATGATTGAAGCCGGTGTTCACTTCGGTCACCAAACCCGTTTCTGGA
>NZ_JBQCXF010000038.1:0-19023 GCF_051956635.1 Neisseria sp. P0022.S010
TGTAAAGGGCAAGGCTGCCGATTTGGGCAAAAACGGCGGCAAAGGCAAACAGAAAGGCGGCAACGGCAAATTGTTTGCTGTGAATGCTCAGAAGATAAGCGCCCAACAGAATCAGTACGATAAACATTAGGGTAAATAGGGCGGTCAGGAGCAGATAGGCTTTTTGTCGGGTCATGGCAGCTTGGGTAAGGGGAAAATGTTTTGATTATAACGTCAGATTGAGAATTTGAAACCATGTCGGATTCGTTAAAAAGGCCGTCTGAATATTTCAGACGGCCTTAAGTTGAATAACGGATTAACGCAATTCTGTGTGCAGGCGGCTCAACAATGTGGAGGCATCGCTGCCTTTGTATGGGCTGCCGTCTTTGTTCAACAGATGGAGGCGTGCGCCATTGTTGATAGGCTCAACATATACGATAATTTCAGGATACGTTTTTGGTGCTTCTGCTTTGCCTTTGCCAAATACGCGTTTGAACAGGCCTGGTTTTTTATTGGCAACTGCTTCGCCTTCGGTTGGGGCTTGTTGAACCAAGAAGGCGCGGCGTTCGGCATTTTGACCGATAACAGTCAGGCCGATGCGGTCGAGCGCAAGGGCGGTACGGCGCCAGTTGCGGCCGTAATCGCCTGCCAGCAGCAGGGTGCCGTTGTCCAAACGGGCCAACTCGGAGGCATTGCTGCGGGCGGCAACGCTTTGGGTCAGGGCCTGTTCGGCTTGTTGGCCGTCAACGCCCAAGTATTGCATAAAGCGCGCGAGGAATGCGGCTTCGAGGTTAGGGTCGCTCTCGCTTGGCTGCCACATGGTGGTGTCTTTTTTACGGTCGGCATAAACTTCTTTCATGCCTTTATGGGCGAAGAAGATGTCGGTCGAACCGTTTTTGCCTTGTTCGATTCGGATGATGAACTTGTCGCGTTCGCTGGTGGAGTAGATGCCGCCCAAGCCGACTTTATCCAACAGGCGGCGCAGGCTGTCTTGAGGGATTTTGGCTCGGTTTTCCGCCCACTCGGTTTCCATTTGGCCGATGGCTGGTTCTTCGGATTTGATGTCGAAACCGTTTTCTTGCCAGAATACTTTCAGCAACGGCCAAATTTCGCGAGGCGATTTGCCATCGACAACCAACCAGCGTTGGTTGCCGTCACGTTCAAGGCGTACGCCTTTAACGGATTTCAAAACTTCTGCATTGGCAGGTTGTTGTACGGCTTGAGTGCGGCGTTTGTTGAAGTCGCTGGCGCGGACGGCACCGCTGCCTGCCGGTAATTGATAGAGGTTGCCTTGGTCCGGGTTATTCAAATCAGGTGGTACTTCCAGTTTGACCAGGCGGTGTGATTGACTTTGATAGTCGAGTTTGGGTTGTTCTTTTTTGCTGCCGGAACAGGCAGTCATGCTAATCAGGGCGAGGGCTACTACGATGGGTTTGATATAGGTCATCTTGTTTTCCTGTGGATGAAGTTCTTAACAGGGAGGCCGTCTGAAAAGGATGTTTTGATTTCAGACGGCCTTATTTCCGGATCAGATTTGTCCTGATTTTTCCAGAGCGGCTCGGACTTTGGCTTGACCGGCTTCGGTCAGTGCTACCAAAGGCAGACGAACATGGGGTTCGCATTTGCCCAATAAGCTCAGGCCCCATTTGGGCGCGGCCGGGCTGGGCTCGCAGAACATGGTGTTATAAATTGGGATAAGTTGCTCGTTTAGACGACGGGCGGTCGCAATATCGCCCTCAAGGGCGGCTCGGCACATGTCGGCAAAGAGTTTCGGTGCAACGTTGGCTGCGACGGTTACTACGCCGTGGCCGCCACACAGCATGAAGGGCAGGCCGGTAGGATCGTCGCCGGATAAAACGGCAAAACCTTCGGGAACGCTGTTGATCAATTCGATGTTACTGCCGATTTTGCCGCTGGCTTCTTTCACGCCGACGATATTCGGAATCTTGGCCAAACGCAAAATAGTGTCGTTGCTCATGCTGACGACGGTGCGGCCGGGAACATTATAGATCACCATCGGAATCGAAGTGGCTTCGGCGATGGCTTTGAAATGCTGGTAAATGCCTTCTTGCGAAGGTTTGTTGTAGTAGGGAACAACAGATAAGGTGTAGTCCGCACCGGCTTGCTCGGCGGCTTTGGAAAGGGCGATGGCTTCGACAGTATTGTTGGCGCCTGTGCCGGCGATAACGGGAATGCGCTTGTTGACGTGTTTGACAGTGGCTTCGATAACGGCCAAATGTTCTTCGACAGGCAGGGTGGCTGACTCGCCGGTGGTACCGACTGCGACGATGCCGTCGGTGCCGTTTTCAATGTGCCAGTCGATTAAGTCATGAAGTTGTTCGTAGTTGATGCTGCCGTCTTGATTCATCGGGGTAATCAGGGCAACCAGACTGCCTTTTAACATACGGAAACCTTTAATTTTATAATGTGGGTGGATTATTCATCGGATTGTAGCTTACTTTGTTGTTTGTGTGAAACATATCCGCTATGAGGCCGGGCCGTTTAATCGTGATTTGTCATTATCTTAATGAATAATACATTTTTAAATCATTAGTTTGTTTGTTTCAAGATGTAAAAATACTGTCAAGGATTAAAATGTGTTAAGGCTGTTTGAGGCCGTCTGAAAATGATCGGGCAAAACTTTCAGACGGCCTGATGATTTTGAATTTGCTGATACATTTTAAATTAGTTAAAATGCGCATCTTAATATTTTTTAACGATTCTTAAGAAAGGGTCATTATGGCCGAAATGACAGATAAACAGGCCGGTTCGCCTGATTTGGTTTACGGTTTGGAAGACAAGCCGCCGTTTGGGAATGCGTTGTTGAGTGCGGTTACGCACCTTTTGGCTATTTTTGTCCCGATGATTACGCCGGCGCTGATTGTCGGCGGGGCGTTGGAGCTGCCGGTTGAAATGACGGCTTATTTGGTGTCGATGGCGATGGTGGCTTCCGGTGTCGGTACTTATTTACAGGTCAACCGTTTCGGGCCGGTCGGTTCGGGCATGTTGTCGATTCAGTCGGTCAATTTCTCTTTTGTAACCGTGATGATTGCGCTCGGTGCCGGCATGAAAGAGGGCGGCTTGACTGAAGATGCGATGATTTCAACGCTTTTGGGCGTATCATTTGTCGGCGCGTTTTTGGTGTGCTTCTCCGCTTGGCTTTTGCCTTATCTGAAAAAAGTGATTACGCCGACTGTAAGCGGCGTGGTCGTGATGTTGATCGGCTTGAGCTTGGTGCATGTCGGCATTACCGATTTCGGCGGTGGCTTTGGTGCGAAAGCAGACGGTACGTTCGGCTCGATGGAAAACTTGGGTCTGGCATCGCTGGTGTTGTTGATTGTTTTGGTTTTCAACTGCTTGAAAAATCCGTTGCTGCGCATGAGCGGCATCGCGGTGGGTTTGATTGTCGGTTATATTGTTGCGCTGTTTTTGGGCAAAGTGGATTTTTCCGCCCTGCAAAATCTGCCGCTGATTACCCTGCCGGTTCCGTTTAAATATGGCTTTGCATTTGATTGGCACGCATTTATCGTTGCCGGTGCGATTTTCCTGTTGAGTGTATTTGAAGCAGTGGGTGATTTGACGGCGACTGCGATGGTCTCCGAGCAGCCGATTGAGGGTGAGGAATATACCAAACGTCTGCGCGGCGGTGTGTTGGCGGATGGTTTGGTGTCTGTGATTGCGACTGCGTTAGGCTCTTTGCCTTTGACCACTTTTGCGCAAAACAACGGCGTGATTCAAATGACCGGCGTGGCTTCGCGCCATGTGGGCAAATATATTGCGGCGATTTTGGTATTGTTGGGCTTGTTCCCCGTTATCGGGCGCGCGTTTACCACGATTCCGAGTCCGGTTTTGGGTGGTGCGATGGTGTTGATGTTTGGCCTGATTGCGATTGCCGGCGTGCGGATTTTGGTCAGCCACGGCATTCGCCGTCGTGAAGCGGTTATCGCGGCGACTTCTGTCGGTTTGGGTTTGGGCGTGGCGTTTGAGCCGGAAGTGTTCAAAAACTTGCCGGTATTGTTCCAAAACTCAATTTCCGCAGGCGGTATTATGGCGGTATTGTTGAACCTGGTTTTGCCGGAAGATAAAACCGATAAAGCGGTTAAGGTCGAAACCGATAGTTTGGATCACTAAGCAAGCCTTATTCAAAGGCCGTCTGAAGTTTCAGACGGCCTTTGGTTTTTCGGCTATAATATTGTTTTTATTTGTTATCCGAGTGGTTCGGATAGCCCTACCCGGAAAGGTTTTATATGACGGTTTATTCACTTTTTATCACTTGTCCTCGCGGTTTGGAAGCGCCTTTGACGCAGGAACTCGAAAGCATGGCATGTCAGGATATCCGCGCTGTTGACGGCGGTGTCGCATGTAAAGGCACGATGGAGCAGGTGTACCGCATCAACCTGCATTCGCGCGTTGCTAGCCGTGTTTTGCTGCGCTTGACCAAAGGCGGTTATCGCAACGAACACGATATCTACAAACTGGCACGAAATCTGCATTGGACAGGTTGGTTTAAGCTGGAGCAGACCTTTAAAGTCAAAGTCGAAGGCAAGCGCGCCAATGTGAAAAGCTTGGATTTTGTCGGTTTGAAAATCAAAGATGCCGTCTGCGATGCCTTCCGCGATATTTATGATGCGCGTCCGAGCGTGGGCAAAATCAACCCCGATATCCGCATTCATGCTTTCATCGATGAGCGCAATGTGGAAATCTTTATCGATACTTCCGGCGAAGCACTCTTTAAACGCGGCTATCGTCAGGATACCGGTGAAGCGCCATTGAGAGAGAACTTAGCGGCAGGTTTGCTGCTTTTGGCAGGCTATGACGGTACGCAGCCTTTCCAAGACCCGTTTTGCGGCAGCGGTACGATTGCCATTGAGGCTGCATGGATTGCGACACACCGTGCGCCGGGTTTGATGCGCCGTTTCGGTTTTGAAAAACTGCAAAACTTCGACAAAGAAAAATGGCAAGCGTTGCGCCATGAGGCTGAAAAACAAATCAAACCGGCCGCCGCGCCCATTTCCGGCAGCGACAACGACCGTTATATGATCCGCGCCGCATTGGCCAATGCCCAAGCCGCCGAAGTGGATAATTTCATCCGCTTTGACGTGCAAGATGCACAAGCCGCGCGCCCAAACGGCGAACACGGCATTATGATTTCCAATCCGCCTTATGGCGTGCGCCTTGCGGAGGTTCAAGCTTTGCAGGCTTTATATCCGCAACTCGGTACATGGTTGAAACAATATTACGCCGGCTGGCTGGTAGGAATGTTTACCGGCGATCGCGATATGCCGAAATTTATGCGCCTTTCTCCGAAGCGGAAAATTCCTTTGTTTAACGGTAATTTGGATTGCCGATTGTTTTTGATGGATATGGTGAAAGGTTCGAATCGGGGGTAAAACCTGAAATTAAGGCCGTCTGAAAGATGATTTCAGACGGCCTTTTTTGATTTGTTAAAACCGTCTTTGTTATAACGGAGTTTGCTTTTCTTTTTTATATTAATGCACTGAAATTGTTTTCAGACGGCCTTTATCGAGGGAGCCGTGTAGATGTAATTATTGAAATTTACAATCTATCAAATTATAAAAACCTATTACAAAATAAAGATGGATTGTTAAATAAAATACCATATCTAGTGGTATTGTGTTTTAATGCACACCATATCTTGTGTTTTATGGCATTGCAATGAGCGGTTTGAAATTCACAATCGAGCAAATTGTATGGCAGGAAGTGCCGGGTGAAGTGTCGCTGGCGTTTCTGTTTTCCGGTTGTCCGCTGCGTTGCAAAGGCTGTCATAGTGCCGATACATGGAAAGAGGGCATCGGCACGGAATTGACCGAGGATTATTTAAAAGGCCGTCTGAAACGCTATCGCGGGTTGATTACATGCGTGTTGTTTATGGGCGGAGAATGGCAGCCGGAAGCCTTGCAGAAAATGCTGGCCATCGTGACGCAGGCGGGTTTGAAAGCCTGTTTGTACACCGGCCTGGAGCGTGAAGAGCTGGAGGCAGTTTCAGACGGCATCCTGCCTTATCTGACGTATCTGAAAATCGGCCGCTGGCAGATGGAGTTGGGCGGTTTGGACAGTCCGGCCACCAATCAGAAGTTTATCAATTTGCACACGGGCGAAGTGTTGAACCGCTTGTTTATCAAAGACAAACCTGTGCCTAAGGTTTTTCCAGTGGCTTCAATTTAGCCCGGTGCTGTATTGCACTGATTTAAATTGAATTTATTGTATTCGCTGACAGCGATGTTTCAGACGGCCCAACCGTCATTGTTTAATAAATCAACCAAACCATACAGGAGAATTAACATGATTCGGCTGCATCCCGAACAGTTAAACGGAAAACTACAATTCATGCGCGACTACATCAGCGCGCAAAACGCGGCGGACGGCTCGAAAATGGACGCCAATGCCAACGTAACGCAAAAAAACATCGCTACGATGGAAGCGGAAATCATGAAAGACTTTTTCGTGCAGATTAACCGCGCCCAAGTGTCGCGCAAAATCGCCGAAATTTTCGACCAATCCGTTGCCGACGAATACATCCGCCAGATTGAGGCACATGATATTTATGTGCACGACGAAACCAGCCTCAAGCCTTATTGTGTGTCGGTGACGCTGTATCCCTTCCTGCTCGACGGCTTAAGCAAACTCGGTGGCGAATCCAAAGCGCCGCAGCATCTGGCTTCGTTTTGCGGTTCGTTTATCAACCTTGTGTTTGCCATCAGCGCGCAGTTTGCCGGTGCGGTGGCGACGGTGGAATTTCTGACCTATTTCGACTACTTCGCCCGCAAAGACTACGGCGACGATTATTTGGAAACCCATGCCAAAGAAATTGCCAACCATATGCAGCAGGTGGTGTACAGCATCAATCAGCCTGCCGCCGCACGCGGTTATCAGAGCGTATTCTGGAATATTTCCGTTTACGATCAATACTATTTTGACGCGATGTTCGGCGATTTCGTCTTCCCCGATTTCAGCAAACCGGTGTGGACGAGCGTGGCGAAGCTGCAAAACTTCTTCCTCAAATGGTTCAATCAGGAGCGCAGCAAAGCCGTTTTGACTTTCCCTGTCGTTACCGCTGCGATGCTGACCGATGGCGGCAAATGCAAAGACACCGTGTTTGCCGACGAAATGGCGAAAGAGTTGGCGGAAGGCAATTCCTTCTTCGTCTATCTTTCCGACAACCCCGACTCCTTGGCTTCCTGCTGCCGTCTGCGTAACGCCATCGAAGACCGCACCTTCAGCTACACCCTTGGCGCGGGCGGTGTGGCGACCGGTTCCATCAACGTCATCACCATCAACATGAACCGACTGGAGCAAGACGGGCGCGACCTTGCCGCCGAAGTGGCCAAAATCCACAAATACCAATACGCCTACCGCAAACTGATGGAAGAATACCAAGCCGCCGGAATGCTGCCCGTTTACGATGCAGGCTTCATCACGCTGGACAAACAGTTCCTTACCATCGGCATCAACGGTATGGCGGAAGCCGCCGAATCGCAAGGCATCAAAGTCGGCTACAACGACGACTACATCAACTTCGTCCAAGGTCGTCTGAAAACCATATTCGAAGTCAACCAAGCCGCCAGCAAACATTACGGCGTGAAATTCAACACCGAGTTCGTCCCCGCCGAAAACCTCGGCGTGAAAAACGCCAAATGGGACAAAGCCGACGGCTACAAAGTCAGCCGCGACTGCTACAACTCCTATTTCTACGTCGTCGAAGACGAAGAAATCAACGCGCTCGACAAATTCCTGCTGCACGGCAAAGAACTGGTGGACTGGCTCGACGGCGGCTCCGCACTGCACCTGAACCTCGACGAAGCCCTGCCCGAATCCGGCTACCGCTCGCTCTTGGACATCGCCGCGCAAACCGGCTGCAACTACTTCTGCGTGAACGTGCGCATCACCATCTGCAACGAATGCGGTCACATCGACAAACGCACCCTGCACGCCTGTTCTGCCTGCGGTAGCCACGACATCGACTACGGCACCCGAGTGATCGGCTATCTGAAACGCGTATCCGCATTCAGTAGCGGACGGCGCAAAGAGCACGCACTCAGGCATTATCACCGTAAAGCGGCGTAATCATTGAAAAAAGGATTCCTTACAAAAGCAAAGGCCGTCTGAAATTTCAGACGGCCTTTAGGATGTTTGGATAGACTGATTCTTTCAACTGCATGATTTTAATTAAATTAAACAACAATGATTGACATTTTAATATAATGAATTAACATATTCCTTCCTTTAACCTAAATTCAAAAAAAGCGAGAGCACATGAAAACATCAGCTTTATTGGCAGCCCTGTCCCTGTCAGCATGCGGCGGCGGTTCAGGCTCATCTTCTTCTGCCGTTTGTGACGAGTACGAAAAAGCATTTGCCGAAGCAACTAAAGACGTAGATGCAGCAACCAAAGACATGATGCAAAAATCTTTTGAACAAACCAAAGAAGCCCTGAAAAACCTGCCTGCAGACCAACGCGATGCAACTTGTAAAACTTCTTTGGACGCTTTGAAAGGCGTACCTGCTGCAGAAACGCCTGAAGAAAAAGCCGAAGAAGCCAAAGAAGCTGCTGAAGAGGCTAAAGAAGACGCAAAAGACGCAGCAGAAGATGCCAAAGAAGCTGCTGAAGACGCTAAAGAAGAAGCTAAATAATACGGCTAAGCTTTATAGAAAAACGGATTCCAATAATTTGGAATCCGTTTTTTGTTTTATGAATTAAAATGGTTGTTTTTGAACAAAGAATTATTGCTTTCAGACGGCCATCTTTAATGCCGTCTGAAAGTGTTAGTTTAAACTAAGTTGAAATTTACAACAGCAAATCGTCAATTAAGCAACCGCGTGCGCACCCTACACGTTGATTTTGAAGTTCCGTTTAATTCACAGGTCGGGTATGTGGCGCAACCACGCACGCGGTCGGTTAGATATGCAGGCTACGGCTTGCTCTTCAGTAATAACTTAAGATTCAATTAATGCACTTAGTTCATCTTTAATAAGGGATTAATGGTGAATATAATTTATGAAATGCACGCCCAATTGCTCCTGTAAACAAAACTAATTCGGGATCATTACTTCCACTTTGTAAAATATGTGTTGCAGAAATTCCTGGGTATGGATCTATATAGTAGATGCGTTTAATACCTAATTGATATGCCTTCTTTGCACATAACTCACAAGGGCTAGCTGTTGTAAATAAAAAGCCATTTTGAATCCCATTTCCACCGTATTTTGACAATTGTAAAAAAGCATTTTCTTCTGCATGCAATGCTCTAGTATGAACTTGGTTCTTATCTCCTTTTATTTTGTTATATTCGGATTTAAAACAAAATGAAGTATTTCTAGACTGTTTTATTGCGATATATTTTTCATTTCCTTTTTTTATATGTTCAATAAAAGTTTTATCATTTCGTTCAAAATATGTAAATGCTTTACTATCATTACCATCCACTAAATCAAATCTATTTCTCAAGTTACAAGAAACTTGTCCTTCTGGAACATCATTCCAACCAATAGCTTTAATTGAAAAATTTGAGTCCGTTATTGCAGCACCAACTTGTCTTGATAAGCACCCAGAATTTAATTTTGCTGTGTAAGCTATCTGCATACATCTTTCAATTGATGTTGGATTTACAATACCTGGATATTTCATTAGGGTAGTAAATTTAATTAATTGATTTGATAAAGCAATAAATTGGGTAACTTCGTCCGATGCATTTTTATTGTTTATATATAGGTCCGCTCTTTGTAAACATGCCTGAATATCTTGTGTGGTGTAAGTTTCATCATGGTCTAAGTCATGTGAGCTATATTCTTTTTCATCAATAGTTTCTATTTCTTTATCATTTATACCTAAGTTTCTAAGCCTTTGTTTACGCTCTTCATCATTACAGGTTATTGCTAATAAATAAAAAGAAGCGTACCTTTCTTGAAAAAAGAAGGCTTCCAATGGATTTCTAATAGCATCAATTACAATGAATGTAGGTTGTTGTTTATTTTTATGGTATTCCCTTATATCTTTTATAATTGAATTAATTCTTTCTGCTAGTTTAAAAAAATTGCCTTCTTCCATCGTGCTTTTAACAGGACTCCCAGATTTACGGATATTATCCCCAATTTCTTGAAATAATGCAGTAAATTCAATTCCAAGCGAATCTTTTAAATTTTTACTTTCATTTGGTAAATAGTTATCGTAGAAATTTATTAGACCTTCATTAGTAGATTCTAGATTTTCAAATTCCTTATTAATTTTTTCTAAAATGGAATTTAAATCTTCAATTTTTTCTGGTTTTAATTTGTGTTTTTGAATGAAATTTTCATATTCGCTTGCCGTTTCATTTTTTGATTCGGCAAGCATTAATGTAATAATAGATCTAACTTGTATTAGCAAAAATGGTTTCCAACTTCCTTTAAATCTATTAAAAATAATTTTTTCTACACGATGTTCATTATTTTCAGGATGACTACCCTGAAAAAGAGAATGTTTTAAATCTTCTTCTTTAGAATTTAATATATTAGCAACAGTAGAACAACCACTTCCCGTTCTGCCTGTAACTCCAATTAAAATAAAATCATCATCAGATCCATATAGTTTCTCAATAGAATTTTTGGTGTATTTACTCATGATATATTTTCTCGAAAAAATAAAAATTATTTAAATAATATCAATTATTCTTGAATATTGACAATTACCTTCAAATACTTCCCAGTATAACTCCCCTTAACCTTCGCCACTTCCTCAGGGCTACCTGAAGCAATAATCCTGCCCCCCCCATCGCCGCCTTCCGGCCCCAAATCCACAATCCAATCCGCGGTTTTAATCACATCAAGATTATGCTCGATAATCACAATCGAGTTGCCTTTGCCTTTCAGACGGCCTATTACTTCCAACAGCAAGGCGATGTCGGCGAAATGTAACCCCGTTGTCGGTTCGTCCAATATATATAAGGTGCGCCCTGTGTCGCGTTTTGAGAGCTCCAAGGCGAGTTTGACGCGCTGGGCTTCGCCGCCGGAGAGGGTGGTGGCGGATTGGCCGAGGCGGATGTAGCCGAGGCCTACGTCCATCAGGGTTTGCAGCTTGCGCGATACGGTGGGGACGGCGTCGAAAAATTCGCGGGCTTCTTCGACGGTCATGTCGAGGACTTGGCTGATGTTTTTGCCTTTGTATTGGATTTCGAGCGTTTCGCGGTTGTAGCGTTTGCCGTGGCAGACTTCGCAGGGGACGTACACGTCGGGCAGGAAGTGCATTTCGACTTTGATTACGCCGTCGCCTTGGCAGGCTTCGCAGCGGCCGCCTTTGACGTTGAAGGAGAATCTGCCGACGTTGTAGCCGCGTTCGCGTGAGAGGGGGACACCGGCGAAGAGTTCGCGGATGGGGGTGAACAGGCCGGTGTAGGTGGCGGGGTTGGAGCGCGGGGTGCGGCCGATGGGGGATTGGTCGACGTTGATGACTTTGTCGAGGTGTTCGAGGCCGTGGATGTCGTCGTATGGGGCGGGTTCTTCTTGGGCGCGGTTGAGTTCGCGGGCAGTGATTTTGGCGAGGGTGTCGTTAATCAGAGTGGATTTGCCGCTGCCGGATACGCCGGTGATGCAGGTAATTAAACCGAGCGGCAGTTCGAGGGTAACGTTTTTAAGGTTGTTGCCGCGCGCGCCTTTGAGGACGAGCATTCGGTCGGGATTGACGGGCGTGCGTTCAGACGGCACGGTAATGGATTTTTTGCCGCTGAGGTATTGTCCGGTAATGGATTTTTCGTATTTGGCGACGTTTTCGGGCGTGTCGGCAATCAGTACGTTGCCGCCGTGTTCGCCCGCACCGGGGCCCATATCGACGACGAAATCGGCTTCGCGGATGGCGTCTTCGTCATGTTCGACCACAATCACGCTGTTGCCCAAATCGCGCAGGCGTTTGAGGGTGGCGAGCAGGCGGTCATTGTCGCGCTGGTGCAGGCCGATGGAGGGTTCGTCCAAAACGTACATCACGCCGGTCAGGCCGCTGCCGATTTGGCTGGCGAGGCGGATGCGCTGGGCTTCGCCGCCGGAGAGGGTTTCGGCGGAGCGGGAGAGATTCAGGTAATCCAGCCCGACATTAATCAGGAAGCCGAGCCGTTCGGTGATTTCTTTGAGGATTTTTTCAGCGATTTGTTTTTTGTTGCCGTCCAAATCCAGCGTTTCAAAGAATTGGTGGGTTTTGGTCAGTGGCCAGGCGGAGACTTCGTGCAAAGGTTCGCCGCTGACGTAAACGTAGCGCGCTTCTTTGCGCAAACGTGCGCCGCCGCAGCTCGGGCAGGCGCGGTGGTTTTGGTATTCGCGTAATTTTTCGCGCACGGTTTCGCTGTCGGTTTCGCGGTAGCGGCGTTCGAGATTGGGGATGATGCCTTCAAAGGCGTGGCTGCGGTTGAAGGTGGTGCCGCGTTCGGACAGGTAGGTGAAGTCGATGACTTCTTTGCCCGAACCGTGCAACACGACTTTTTTGACTTTTTCCGGTAGGCTTTCCCAAGCGGCGTCGACATCAAATTTATAATGTTGCGCCAGCGATTGAATCATTTGGAAATAGAATTGGTTGCGTTTGTCCCAGCCGTCAATCGCGCCTGCTGCTAAGGATAATTCGGGATGGGCGACCACTTTTTCGGGGTCGAAAAAGTTGGTGTTGCCCAAGCCGTCGCAAGTCGGGCAGGAACCCATCGGGTTGTTGAACGAAAACAGGCGGGGCTCTAATTCGGGCAGGCTGTACGAACACAGGGGGCAGGCGAAACGCGCGGAAAACCAATGTTCTTCGCCGCTGTCCATTTCCATTGCCAGCGCACGTTCGTTGCCGTGGCGCAGCGCGGTTTCAAAGCTTTCCGCCAGCCGTTGTTTGATGTCGGCCTTCACTTTCACGCGGTCAATGACCACGTCGATATTGTGTTTGATGTTTTTTTCCAGCTTCGGTACTTCGTCGAGCTGATAGACCTCGCCGTCCACGCGTACACGCGCAAAGCCCTGAGCCTGCAAGTCGGCAAAGAAATCGACAAACTCGCCCTTACGCTCGCGCACAGCCGGCGCAAGAATCATCACGCGCGTGTCTTCCGGCAGCTTCAACACGGCATCGACCATCTGCGACACGGTTTGGCTTGACAGCGGCAGATTGTGTTCGGGGCAATACGGCGTGCCGACGCGTGCGTACAAAAGGCGCAGATAGTCGTGAATTTCCGTTACTGTGCCGACGGTGGAACGCGGATTATGGCTGGTGGATTTCTGCTCGATGGAAATCGCAGGCGACAGGCCTTCGATCAAATCGACGTCGGGTTTGTCCATCATCTGCAAAAACTGACGGGCATAGGCGGAAAGGCTCTCAACATAACGGCGTTGGCCTTCGGCATATAAAGTATCAAATGCCAGCGACGATTTGCCGCTGCCTGACAATCCTGTTACCACCACGAGCTTGTGGCGCGGAATGTCCAAATCGACGTTTTTTAAATTATGTGTACGCGCGCCGCGGATGCGGATGGTGTCATTATCGTGTGAATGTTTGGGATGATGGTTGCACATATTGTCAGGCCGTCTGAAAAATAAAATAAACGGCTATTGTAGCACTTTTCAAATGTCAGACTGGATAGATAAAGCATTTGATATAAAAGAAACAAAGAGGCCGTCTGAAAATATGTTTTCAGACGGCCTTTGATATAGATGGATCAGCTTATCAGTCGATTTTGCGGAGAATTTCGCGCAGAGCTTTTTGCCAGTCGGACGGTTTGATACCAAACTCGGTCTCTAGGCGTGAGCAATCCATAATGCTGTATGCCGGACGCGGAGCGGGCAGGGGATATTGTTCAGTGGTGATCGCGTTCAGTTCCGGAATGCGAAAGCTGTCGTCTAATTGGTGGGCCGTCTGAAAGATGGCTTTGGTAAATTCGTACCATGTTGCCGACTTATTGCCACAGTAATGGAAGATACCGCGTGGGGAGGTGGGCTGTTGCAATAAACTGATGATGGCATGAGCCAAGTCGCCTGCATAAGTCGGGCAACCGGTTTGGTCGTGGACAATGGAGAGGGAGTCACGTTCTTTGGCAAGGCGCAGCATGGTTTTGACGAAATTGCTGCCGTATTCGCTAAACAGCCATGAAGTACGGACGATTGTACTTTCCGGATGCGCGGCTAAAGCCAAAAGCTCGCCTGCTACTTTGGATTGACCGTAAGTACTGCGCGGATTGGTATAGTCGGTTTCGCGGTAAGGGCGTTTGCCTTCGCCGTCGAATACATAATCAGTGGAAATATGGATAAAGCGGGCGTGTGCGGCGCGGGCAGCTGCGGCCAGGTTGTGAACAGCGGTTGCGTTGACTGCAAAAGCGGCTTCAGCGTTTTCTTCTGCTTTATCGACGGCAGTGTAAGCTGCGGCATTAACGATGGCATCTGGTTGGAAGTTTTTGATCATGTGATGCACGGCTTCGGTATCGGTAATGTCCAGCGAAGTAGAGTCGGTAGCAATCAGTTCCCAATCTTCGGGCAGGCGGTCGCGCAGACAACGGGCAAGCTGGCCTTTGGCTCCGGTCAATAAAGTACGCATGGTTGAGTATCTCCTCTGATAGCTGTTAAATAGGTGTTCGTGTCATTATAGTGTAAATACGACAAATTCACATTATTGGCGTAGAACAAAATGCAGAGGAGGCTGTATTTGGGTAAATCGTCGATATTATCTATTCATAATAATAACCACTTATTGGTATTATGTTTGTTTACTATAACTAGAGTTAAAATTCAGCTTTTAACAAGATAGATAAAGGCTCTATGCTGTTTGAGAGATTGTGAATCAATGTTAATGTTTTTATTGTTGCTAGGATAATGGAATTTAAAAACAGGCGAAACTCAATCCTTTTGTCGGCAAATTCTACCGTTTGATATTTTTGAGTAAATATTTTGAAAAATATTACTAAAATAATAATTGAGCAAGGGCGGATTTGCTCGTTCCGCTAGCTCAATATCTTTATTAACTATTTTGGGAGTAATTATTATGGCATACTGTTACGGGGGGTATTATGCTAGACCCCTGGTTAGTTCTTACTGCGCTCCTGCGCCTAAGGCTTCCTACTCTTCTTACTACTGCGCTCCTGCAGCAAAATCTTCTGTTTCTATCGGCAGCATCGCTAGCATTGCCAGCGTCGGCGTGTCAGTAGTTAATGCGGTAACTGGTTTGGTTTCTGCTATTGCGGCTTTCTGCCCACCGGCAAAAACGCCTAACTACAAATGTGTTCCGGTTTGCCCACCTTACAACTGCGATCCAATCAAACCGATCCCATGTCCAAAACCACAACCTAAACCTCAGCCTAAGCCTCAACCAAAACCTGAGCCTAAACCTGAGCCACAGCCAGAACCGCAACCAGAACCAAAACCACAACCAAAACCTGAGCCTAAGCCAGAACCAAAACCTGAGCCTAAACCAGAACCTAAGCCAGAGCCAAAACCTGAGCCTAAGCCAGAACCAAAACCTGAGCCTAAGCCAGAGCCAGACTGCAAAGACTGTGTTGACGACCATAACCAAAACAACTCATACGGTCACGAAGACAAAAACCCAGGTAATGTCATCAGAGCTGAAGACTGCAAAGACGGCAACGTTATCCGCGGTACTGATGCTAAAGATACCATTTATGGTACTGCTTGCGAAGACATCATCTACGGTGGCAACGGCACAGACGTAATCTACGCTGGTGCTGGTAACGACACCATTTACGGTGATGCCGACGGTGACTCTCTGTACGGTGAAGAAGGTAAAGACTACCTGCAAGGTGGTGCCGGCAACGACTACCTGAACGGTGGTTCCGGTGCGGACATCATGCGCGGTGGCGACGGTAACGACGTTTACTTCGTTGACAATGCCAACGACCAAGTTATCGAGTACGGCAATGCACACGCCGGTATCGATACTGTTCGTACCGTTATCGACTACACCTTGACCGATCACGTTGAAAACCTGATTTTGCAAGGTATGCAAAACCTGAACGGTACCGGTAACTCTTTGAACAACAACATTGAAGGCAACGGCGGCGACAACCATCTGTACGGTTTGGCCGGCGACGACTGCCTGGTGGGTAAAGACGGTAACGACTACCTCGACGGCGGTGTCGGCAACGACATCCTGATCGGCGGTACCGGTAACGATACTTACTTCTTCGACAAAGGTTACGGTCACGACACTATCCGTGAAGAAAGCGGTAATGACACCTTGTTGTTCGGTAAAGGCGTTGCAGCTTCTGACGTATTGCTGAGCAAATCAGGTGCTAACTTGACTGTTTCTGTCGGTACTAACGACAGCATCACCATCGATGACTGGTTCACCGGTAACGATCACAAAGTTGAAAACTTCAAGTTTGCTGACGGTAGCACTTACCAAGTAACCGGCCACGGCGACTACTACTCTCTGTCTGCTGTGAACCAAATCCAAGATCAGACTCAGGCTCCTGCCATCTGATAGGATGATGGTTTTTAGGGTTTGTCCCTAAAATCAAAGGCTAAGGCCGTCTGAAACCGAGCTATAAGGTTTCAGACGGCCTTTATTTTGTAAACAATCTGACGAAAGATGCTAAATTGGGCTAAAATACCAAATTCTTCTGTTTACCAAAGAGATACCCGAAATGTCTGAAATCAGCTTGAAAAAAATCTACTCCGGCAAAGTCCGCGATTTGTACGAAATTGACGATAAACGTATGTTGATGGTTGCTTCCGACCGTCTGTCTGCATTCGATGTGATTTTGGATGATCCGATTCCGGGTAAAGGGGAGATTCTGGCGCAGATTTCCAATTTTTGGTTTAAAAAACTGGCTCATATCATGCCTAACCATTTTACCGGCCAAACGGTTTACGATGTTTTGCCTGAAAACGAAGCTAAAGCTTTGGAGAAACGCGCCGTCGTGGCTAAAAAACTCACTCCGGTGAAAGTGGAGGCTATTGTGCGCGGTTATCTGGCAGGTAGCGGTTGGAAAGATTATCAAAAAACCGGTTCTGTCTGCGGTATTCAACTGCCTGAAGGTATGCAGGAAGCGCAGCAGTTGCCCGAAGTAATTTTTACGCCGTCGACCAAAGCCGCAGTCGGCGATCATGATGAAAACATCAGCTTTGAAGAATGCGAACGCATCATCGGCAAAGAGCTGGCGGCGGAAGTACGCGCCAAGGCGATTCAGCTTTATACGGAAGCGGCCGAATATGCCAAATCTCGCGGTATCATTATTTGCGACACCAAGTTTGAGTTTGGTTTGGATGAAGAAGGTACTCTGACTTTGATGGACGAAGTGTTGACGCCTGACTCCAGCCGTTTTTGGCCTGCCGATCAATACAAAGTCGGAACCAATCCCCCATCTTTTGACAAACAGTTTGTCCGCGACTGGCTGGAGCAAAGCGGTTGGAACAAAAAAGCGCCTGCGCCTAAAGTGCCTGCCGATGTGATTCAGAAAACAGTCGAAAAATATCAGGAAGCATTGACTTTGCTGACTCAGGATTGATTTTGAAGACCGAAGGCCGTCTGAAAGAGATATGTTTCAGACGGCCTTTTTATTGTATCAATACTGGATTTTAAGGATGGTTGCCTTTATAATCCGCAATTGTTTTCAGCGTCCGAAAAGGCCGTCTGAAAGCTTGTTTATAACCTGCCGCACGGTCTGAAACCCTAACTATGCACATTCGGATTTTAGTGTGCATTATTAGTGTTTTAGCAGTGCGGTATTTTGAAAGGAACAATGATGTTCAATAAACACGTTAAGACCTTCCAATACGGTAATCAAACCGTTACTTTGGAAACCGGCGAAATTGCCCGCCAAGCCGCCGCTGCCGTTAAAGTATCCATGGGCGATACCGTTGTTTTGGTTGCCGTGACTACCAACAAAGAAGTGAAAGAAGGCCAAGACTTCTTCCCTCTGACTGTCGATTACCTCGAGCGTACTTACGCAGCAGGTAAAATCCCCGGCGGTTTCTTCAAACGCGAAGGCAAACAAAGCGAAAAAGAAATCCTGACCAGCCGTCTGATCGACCGTCCGATTCGTCCTCTCTTCCCTGAAGGTTTCTACCACGACATCCAAATCGTAGCGATGGTGGTGTCTGTTGACCCTGAAATTGATTCTGACATTCCTGCAATGTTGGGCGCATCTGCCGCGCTGGTGTTGAGCGGTGTACCGTTTGCCGGTCCGATTGGTGCTGCACGCGTGGGTTATGTAAACGGCGTGTACGTTTTGAACCCGACTAAAGCCGAATTGGCTAAATCACAATTAGACTTGGTGGTTGCCGGTACTTCCAAAGCCGTGTTGATGGTGGAATCCGAAGCTGACATCTTGTCTGAAGAAGTGATGTTGGGTGCGGTTGTTTACGGTCACGATCAAATGCAAGTGGCCATTAACGCCATCAATGAGTTTGCCGACGAAGTCAACCCAGAAGTTTGGGATTGGAAAGCACCTGAAACCAATGAAGAATTGGTGGCCAAAGTACGCGAAATTGCCGGTGAAACCATTAAAGAAGCATTCAAAATCCGTCAAAAACAAGCGCGTTCTGCCAAATTGGACGAAGCTTGGAATGCGGTAAAAGAAGCGTTAATTACTGAAGAAACCGACACGCTGGCAGCCAACGAAATCAAAGGCATTTTCAAACACTTGGAAGCCGATGTCGTCCGCAGCCAAATTTTGGACGGCCAACCGCGCATCGACGGTCGCGACACCCGCACCGTCCGTCCGTTGAACATTCAAACCGGCGTATTGCCGCGCACGCACGGTTCAGCACTGTTTACCCGTGGCGAAACCCAAGCTTTGGCAGTTGCAACTTTGGGTACTTCACGCGACGAACAAATCATTGATGCACTGTCTGGCGAATACACCGACCGCTTCATGCTGCACTACAACTTCCCGCCATACTCTACCGGCGAAGTGGGTCGCGTAGGCGCGCCAAAACGTCGTGAAATCGGTCACGGCCGTTTGGCTAAACGTGCGTTGTTGGCCGTATTGCCAGAACCTGAAGATTTCAGCTACACCATGCGCGTGGTTTCTGAAATTACCGAATCCAACGGCTCTTCCTCTATGGCTTCCGTCTGCGGCGGCTGCT
>NZ_JBQCXF010000039.1:0-19016 GCF_051956635.1 Neisseria sp. P0022.S010
GAATGCGTGATACCACACCTTTGTTACCGTGGCGACCCGCCATTTTGTCACCGGCTTGCAGACGGCGTTTGATGGCGATAAATACTTTCACCATTTTTTGTACGCCCGGTTGCAGCTCGTCGCCTTGAGTCAGTTTTTTCTTCTTAATCTCATACAACTCGTCCGCTTCTTCGCGTTTTTGTTGCAGGCTCAATTTAATTAGTTCCAACTGTTTGGCCAAATCTTCGTCAGCCAAACGGATGTCAAACCAATCATGTTTACTGGACAGGCTTGCCAGATATTCGGTAGTAATTTCGCTGCCTTTAGCCAGCTTCATCGGGCCACCATTAGCTTTTTGGCCGACAATCATGCGCTCAATACGGTCAAATGCGTCGTTATCGAAAATACGCAACTGGTCGCTCAAGTCTTGACGGTAACGTTTCAGCTCAGAATCAATAATGGATTGAGCACGTTTGTCGCGTTGGATACCTTCACGGGTAAAGACTTGAACGTCGATAACCGTACCGCTCATGCCGGTAGGCATACGCAATGAAGTATCTTTTACGTCAGACGCTTTTTCACCGAAGATGGCACGCAGCAGTTTTTCTTCAGGAGTCAGTTGAGTTTCGCCTTTAGGCGTTACTTTACCCACCAAGACGTCACCGGCCTCTACTTCCGCACCGATGTAAACAATACCGGATTCATCCAAACGGTTTTGCATACGCTCGGACAAGTTCGGAATATCGCGGGTAATGTCTTCCGCACCCAGCTTGGTATCGCGGGCAACAACGTTCAATTCCTCAATGTGAATCGAAGTATAGCGGTCGTCTGCAGCTACTTTTTCAGAAATCAGAATCGAGTCTTCGTAGTTGTAACCGTTCCACGGCATAAAGGCGATGGTCATGTTTTGACCTAGAGCCAATTCACCCAAATCGGTGGATGCACCGTCAGCAATCAAATCACCGCGTTGCAAAACATCGCCTGCTTTGACAGCCGGACGTTGGTTGATGTTGGTAGATTGGTTGGAACGGGTAAATTTAACCAGGTTGTAAATATCGACACCCACTTCACCGGCAGTCGCCTCATCGTCATGGACACGAATCACAACACGGTTGGCATCAACATACTCAACCACACCGCCGCGCCGGGCAACGATTGCAGTAGCAGAGTCAACGGCAACAGAACGCTCAATACCAGTACCAACCATCGGTTTTTCAGGACACAGGCACGGTACGGCCTGACGTTGCATGTTGGCACCCATCAATGCACGGTTCGCATCATCGTGTTCCAAGAACGGAATCAGGGATGCCGCTACGGATACCACTTGACCGGTTGCCACGTCCATATATTGTACACGGTCAGGCGTTGCCATAATGGTTTCGCCTTTTTCACGACAAGTAACTAAATCGCCAATCAAATTGCCGTCTTTGTCCAAATCAGCATTCGCCTGTGCAATCACATAGCGACCTTCTTCGATGGCAGACAAGTAATCGATTTCTTCAGTTACCTTACCATTAACAACGCGACGGTAAGGTGTTTCCAAGAAGCCATAATCATTGGTGCGCGCATAAACGGACAATGAGTTGATCAAACCAATGTTCGGACCTTCAGGTGTTTCAATAGGACATACACGGCCATAGTGGGTCGGATGTACGTCTCGCACCTCAAAGCCTGCACGTTCGCGAGTCAAACCACCCGGGCCCAACGCAGATACACGGCGTTTATGGGTTACTTCAGACAATGGGTTGGTCTGATCCATAAACTGGCTCAATTGGCTAGAACCGAAGAATTCTTTAATCGCAGCAGAAACAGGTTTCGCATTAATCAGGTCATGCGGCATCAAGTTCTCAGATTCCGCTTGATTCAAACGTTCTTTAACGGCACGTTCTACACGAGCCAAACCACTGCGGAATTGGTTTTCTGTCAACTCGCCTACGGAACGAACGCGACGGTTGCCCAAATGGTCAATATCATCTACTTCGCCATGACCATTACGCAATTCAACCAATGTGGCAATGGAAACTACAATGTCTTCTACGCTCAGAACGTAACCGCCTTTTTCAGCTGCGCCGGCCAAAGTCTCATTCAACAGACGGCCATACCAAGAGTTTTGTTGTGCTTCAGACAATTTTTGCTCGTATGTGCGCGTATTGAATTTCATACGGCCTACACGAGACAAGTCATAGCTGTCTTCACTGAAGAACAAACGGTTGAAGAGCTGCTCGACAGCTTCTTCGGTAGGTGGTTCGCCAGGACGCATCATGCGGTAAATTGCCACACGCGCAGCTTGTTGGTCGGCTGTTTCATCTGTACGCAGAGTGCTGGAAATATAACCGCCTTGGTCCAATTCATTGATATACAGGGTAGTAATTTCTTTTACGCCGTTAATATCAAGTTTGGCCAACAGCTCTTCTGTGATTTCATCGTTAGCAGAAGCCAATACTTCGCCAGTTTCCGGATCAATCAGATCAGTAGCCAATGCTTTACCCAACAGGCTTTCTGGTTCCACATCCAGTCGAGTCAAGCCTGCATTGGTAATATCACGGATATTTTTCGCAGTAATACGTTTACCTTTGGCAACCAATACATTGCCTTCTTTATCTAAGATATCAACTTTGGCAGTTTCGCCTTTCAGACGGCTTGCAACCAGATCTGTTTGAACACCGTTTGAAGACAAATAGAAAGTTTCTTTGTCATAGAAAATATCCAAGATTTGTTCATTGTTGTAGCCCAAAGCTTTCAACAAAATTGTAACCGGCATTTTACGGCGACGGTCGATACGGAAATACAACAAATCTTTTGGATCAAATTCGAAATCCAACCATGAACCACGGTAAGGAATAATACGAGCAGAGAACAACAGCTTACCGGAGGAATGAGTTTTACCACGGTCATGCTCAAAGAACACACCTGGAGAACGGTGCAACTGGGAAACAATTACACGCTCTGTACCATTGATGACAAAAGAGCCACTTGGTGTCATCAACGGAATTTCGCCCATATATACTTCGTTTTCACGAATTTCTTTTACAGTCGGTTTAGACGCTTCTTTATCCAAAATCACCAAACGGATACGTGCACGCAATGGAGCCGCATAAGTAATACCGCGCAATTGACATTCAGGAATATCGAACAAAGGTTCGCCCAATGTGTAATGCACAAACTCCAATCGTGCATAACCATTATGGCTCACAATCGGGAAAATAGAATTGAATGCTGCTTGCAGACCATCATCAGTACGTTGGTCAAAAGCGTTTTCCAGCTGCAAAAATTTCGCATAAGAATCAATTTGGGTTGCCAGCAGGAAAGGAACATCCAAGACATTCTCTCGCTTTGCAAAACTCTTACGGATACGTTTTTTCTCGGTAAACGAATAGCTCATATACACTCCGAAAAGCAATTTTAAATAATAGGCCGTCTGAAACAACGACATGCATTAACTTAATATTTACATTTATTTGCAACGATTTTATAAAAACTATGCAAATAAATGTAAACAATGCCTGATACTTATTTTAAGAAGCAAAATAAGGCTGGCAGAAAACTGCCAGCCTTCACAGGAAGCATCAAATTATTTGATTTCGACTTTAGCGCCGGCTTCTTCCAGTTGTTTTTGGATGTCTTCAGCTTCAGCTTTAGAAACACCTTCTTTCAGAGTTTTAGGTGCACCGTCAACGATGTCTTTAGCTTCTTTCAGACCCAAGCCAGTGATAGCGCGGACAACTTTAATCACGCCAACTTTTTGATCACCAGCAGAAGCCAATACTACGTCAAATTCAGTTTTTTCTTCAGCAGCAGCTGCACCAGCACCTGCAGGACCTGCAACTGCAACAGCAGCAGCAGAAACACCAAATTTCTCTTCAAAAGCTTTAACCAGGTCGTTCAATTCCATTACGGTCAAAGAACCAACGGCTTCCAAAATGTCTTCTTTAGTAATAGCCATGCTATTTTACTCCAAATATTGTATTAAAAAATAATTGATTAAATGAAACAAAATCGATTAAGCGGCTTCTTCGCCGGCTTTTTTCTCTGCCAAAGCAGCCAAACCACGTGCAAAGCCTGATACAGGAGCTTGCATAACGAACAACAGTTTGGACAACAGTTCTTCGCGGCTTGGAATAGAAGCCAACTCAGCAACCTGAGCAGGATTCATCACTTCGCCATTGTAAGAACCGGCTTTAACGATGATTTTGTCATCTTTTTTCGCGAATTGGTGCAGCACTTTAGCAGCAGCAACAGCATCTTCAGAAGCAGCGTAAACCAATGGACCAACCATTTGATCGGCCAAACCTGCGAATGAAGTACCCTCTACTGCGCGACGAGCCAGAGTATTTTTCAGAACGCGCAAGTAAACGCCTTCTTTACGTGCATTCGCACGAAGCTCAGTCATGCTGGAAACACTGATACCGCGATATTCAGCGACTACGAGAGTTTGAGCGTTAGCAATAGCTGCGCTAATTTCCTCTACGGCCACTTTCTTGGTTTCAATATTGAGACTCAAGGTCTACCTCCCACTGTTTATAAACAGGATACCGAAATGATATCCCACCAGCGCGGTAACCTAAAAAGACATCTTACAAGCAATCTTGCAATGTGTTTCAGGACTACCGTCTGCGTAGGGCAGTTACGATTAAATCTCACGATCCCTACGGTCTTGGACATCTACTTAATTTTAAGTAGCCCAAATTCAGGCAATCCAGAAAGCCGGATCACCTGAAAATTTCTTAGTTGTTCACGCTTGCGGTATCAACGCGAACACCCAAACCCATAGTGCTGGATACAGCAACTTTTTTCAGGTACTGACCTTTAGCAGCGGCAGGTTTGGCTTTAACGATAGCATCCAGCAACGCATTGAAGTTTTCTTTCAAGTCAGCTTCAGCGAAAGAAGCACGACCGATAGTTGCATGAACGATACCGGCTTTATCTGTACGGTATTGTACTTGACCTGCTTTTGCATTTTTAACTGCTTCAGCAACGTTAGGAGTAACAGTACCTACTTTAGGGTTTGGCATCAGACCACGAGGGCCCAAGATAGTACCCAATTGACCAACGATACGCATTGCATCAGGAGAAGCAATAACAACGTCAAAGTTCAGATTGCCTGCTTTGATTTCAGCAGCCAAATCTTCGAAGCCGACGATATCTGCACCGGCCTCTTTAGCAGCTTCTGCATTTACACCTTGTGTAAATACAGCTACGCGAGTTGTTTTACCGGTACCTTTAGGCAGAACGACTGAACCACGGATAACTTGGTCAGATTTACGAGGATCAACGCCCAAGTTGAAAGATACGTCAACAGACTCGTCAAATTTAGCGGTAGCAGCTTTTTTAACCAAAGCAATTGCTTCGTCGATTGCGTACAGTTTGTTAGCTTCAACAGAAGAGCGAAGAGCTTTCAAGCGTTTAGATACTTTAGCCATTATACAACACCCTCCACGTCCAAGCCCATTGAGCGAGCAGAACCTGCGATAGTACGGACAGCCGCATCCAAGTCAGCAGCAGTCAAATCAGGCTCTTTAGTTTTAGCAATTTCTTCCAACTGAGCACGGGTCAATTTACCCACTTTATTGGTCAGAGGATTAGAACTACCTTTTTGCAGACCAGCAGCTTTTTTCAACAAGATAGAAGCTGGTGGAGTTTTCATCACAAATGTGAATGATTTGTCTGCAAATGCAGTAATCACGACTGGAATTGGCAAACCAGGTTCCATACCTTGGGTTGCAGCATTAAATGCTTTACAGAATTCCATGATGTTCAAACCACGTTGACCCAAAGCTGGACCAACTGGGGGAGATGGATTGGCTTTACCTGCAGGAATTTGCAGTTTAATGTAGCCGATAATTTTCTTTGCCACTTAAAGGACTCCTAAAAACGGGTATAACGCGGAACCATTCCGCTTCCCAAACAGAATTCGCGATTATATCCGCTTAAAAAAAATTTTTCAAGCGAATTAAAACACTTAAATCTTTTCAACCTGACCGAACTCTAATTCCACCGGTGTTTCGCGACCAAAAATCTGAACTGAAACACGCAGTCTATTACGTTCGTAATTAACTTCATCAACAATACCGTTAAAATCAGCAAATGGGCCTTCGTTTACTCGAACTTGCTGACCAACTTCAAACTCAACTTTTGGTTTTGGCTTCTCAACACCTGTCTTAGCTTGTTGCAAAATAGCATCCGCATCTTTTTGAGAAATTGGGATCGGGCGATTTCCACTACCGCCTACAAAACCATTTACTCGAGGAGTGCTCTTAACCAAATGCCACGAGTCATCAGTCATTTCCATTTCGACCAATACATAGCCTGGATAGAATTTACGCTCACTGATGGTTTTTCGACCATTCTTGATATCTACTACTTCCTCGACGGGCACAAGAATCTGACCGAAATAATCTTCCATGTTTTCACGAGCAATACGCTCTTTCAATGTTTTTTGGACATTTTTTTCAAAACCGGAATAGGCCTGCACCACATACCAACGCTTTGACATCTTTACCCTTTCCTATTTAATAAAACATCAAAAAACAACCATGAAATAATTGTATCTGCCACATAAATGAAGGCTGCCAAAATCGCAACAAAGATAATTACAAATACAGTCATTTTGACCGCTTCATCCCGACTCGGCCAAACCACCTTCTTGAACTCGGTCCAAGAGCTCTTAAAATATGCAAACAGACCTTCTTTCTTTTCAGGAGCTGGCTTACTACTTACCACCACTTCCTTTTTCTGATGGCCTTCTTTGTGACCAGACGAATGTTCTGTCATCTTTACTCACTTATCAATGCCCCACCCACCATCCATTTTAGATAGCAGCATTGATCCATATAATTAATTCTAGATAATCTTAAAACTTAAGTACAAAAAAATTAACCGGCACAAGGCCGGTTAATTTTTTATTTGGCAGGCCAAGAGGGTCTCGAACCCCCAACCCTCGGTTTTGGAGACCGATACTCTACCAATTGAGCTATTGGCCTCTAAACTTAAGCGATGATAGAAGAAACCACACCTGCACCTACGGTACGGCCACCTTCGCGAATCGCAAAGCGCAGACCTTCTTCCATAGCGATAGGTGCAATCAGTTCTACAGTAATGGTTACGTTCTCACCCGGCATTACCATTTCTACGCCTTCTTCCAAAGTAACTGCACCAGTTACGTCGGTAGTACGGAAGTAGAATTGTGGACGGTAGTTAGCGAAGAATGGAGTGTGACGGCCACCCTCTTCTTTGCTCAGTACGTATACTTCTGCTTTGAACTTGGTGTGAGGAGTGATGGTACCCGGTTTGGCCAATACTTGACCACGCTCTACGTCTTCACGTTTAGTACCACGCAGCAATACGCCTACGTTGTCACCTGCTTGACCTTCGTCCAGCAGTTTGCGGAACATTTCAACACCGGTACAAGTGGTTTTTTGGGTTTCTTTCAGACCTACGATTTCGATCTCGTCACCAACGTGGATGATACCGCGCTCTACACGACCGGTTACTACTGTACCACGGCCAGAGATAGAGAATACGTCTTCGATAGGCAACAAGAAAGGTTTGTCCACAGCACGCTCAGGTGTTGGGATGTAGCTGTCCAAAGCAGCAGCCAGTTCGAAGATTTTTTCTTCGTAAGCAGCATCACCTTCCAAAGCTTTCAATGCAGAACCTTGTACGATTGGGCAATCGTCGCCTGGGAAGTCGTAGCTTGACAGCAGGTCACGGATTTCCATTTCAACCAGTTCCAACAGCTCGGCATCGTCAACCATGTCGCATTTATTCATGAACACGATGATGTAAGGTACGCCTACTTGACGAGCCAACAGAATGTGTTCGCGAGTTTGCGGCATAGGACCGTCGGCTGCGGAACATACCAAGATAGCGCCGTCCATTTGGGCAGCACCGGTAATCATGTTTTTAACGTAGTCGGCGTGACCCGGGCAGTCTACGTGTGCGTAGTGGCGGGTTTCGGTTTCGTATTCTACGTGAGAGGTATTAATGGTAATACCGCGGGCTTTTTCTTCAGGAGCGTTATCGATTTGGTCGTAAGCTTTTGCAGCGCCACCGAATTTTTTAGCCAAAATAGTAGTCAATGCAGCAGTCAGAGTGGTTTTACCATGGTCAACGTGACCGATAGTACCAACGTTTACGTGCGGTTTGCTACGTTCAAATTTTTCCTTAGCCATGGCAATATCCTATAATCTAAGCTTTTGAAAGAAAGGGTAATAATGAGATGGTGCCCATGGGCAGATTTGAACTGCCGACCTCTCCCTTACCAAGGGAGTGCTCTACCCCTGAGCTACATGGGCGAAATTGTTTGGAGCGGGTGAAGGGAATCGAACCCTCACCGTAAGCTTGGAAGGCTTCTGCTCTACCATTGAGCTACACCCGCATACTCACTATTTGCTCCAAGTAAGAATTTTTGGTGGAGGGAGAAGGATTCGAACCTTCGAAGCTCACGCAACAGATTTACAGTCTGCCCCCTTTGACCGCTCGGGAATCCCTCCAAAAGAGAACGCTAGTTTATTTGCAACTCAGATTTCCGTCAAGATTTTTTTTCACTTATTTCTTTAAAAATATCCAAGTTTTTGCTTTTAAACATTATTTACTTAAACTGAATGATTTTTTCGTACTTGGCCATCAGTTCTTCGTGCGTCTCAGGATGTTCTTCATCGATCAAGATACAGTCGACAGGACATACCTGTTGACACTGCGGCTCATCGTAATGACCTACACATTGCGTACACAAATTTGGATTGATTTCGTAAATTTCTTCACCTTGCGAAATGGCATCATTAGGGCATTCCGGTTCGCACACATCGCAGTTAATGCACTCATCTGTAATAAAGAGCGACATTTCTATTTCCTTTTTTCTTAAATTATCAAAACCGATTGGGCGCGGATTATAGCACAAATGATGTCGGAACAATCTGTTTGAAAGAATGTTTTACACCTTGGGAATGATTCTCAAATTCCATACTATTCAGCAACTTGCGAATAGAGCAACAATTCAAACTTGCTCATTCCCGCCTTTCCTTCCCGATAAATTTCCAGCCAATCCGGTTTTTCAGGCAGATTCCCTGCTTCAATATAGACCATTGCCCCATTTTTCAAGTGGCTTTGCAATCGGATAAACAGATTTTGCCAATCTTCCCATGCAAAAGGCGGATCAAGAAACACGACATCAAATTTTTCAGACGGCCTTGTCAAATAAGCCATGCCGTCTGAACACACGATTTCCACCTGCCTCAAGCCTAATTCACGAACATTTTTCTGAAGTGTTTGCACGGTTTGGCGGTGGTTATCGACCATTACCACTTTTGCCGCATGACGAGAAGCAGCCTCCATTCCCAAAGCACCACTACCGCTGAATAAATCCAATACTGTTTTGCCGGTTAAATCCTGACCTAACCAGTTAAACAGTTTTTCACGCACGCTGTCAGGTGTCGGACGCAAACCATCTGCGGACAGAAAAGTTAACTTTCGTCCCCTACATTGCCCGCCAATGATGCGTACTTGATTGGTGTGTTTGGAATGTTTGTTATTTGCCATAATTTTTTAAAAGATGCCAAGTTTTCAGACGGCCTCAATTATATAGTGAAACTGCTATCAAACCGTATTTCGATCTCTGCTTTTAGAGACAAAAGGTCGTCTGAAAATTTTTCAGACGACCTTTTCAGTTTGAATTTGACGACATGAAATACTGAACTATGTTTCACCGTGAAGTGCGTTTTAAACTTAAACTAGATAAATTACATTTACTTATTTATAATGAGTATTTCTCTGTGAAATGTTTATATAAGGTTATTATCATGTCAGACCTGAATCTCAGTAACAGTATATTCCAAGGTTACAACGACAAACATGGTTTAATGATTTGTGGGTATGAGTGGGGTTGGAGTAAAGCCGATGAGGCTGCTTATGTAGCAGGTGAATACAAACTCCCTGAAAACAAAATCGACCATACATTTGCAAATAAATCCCTCTATTATGGTGAGCAGGCAAAAAAGTGGCGTTACGACAATACAATAAAAAATTGGTTTGAAATGTGGGGACACCCCTTAGACGAAAATGGATTGGGCGGTGCATTTGAAAAATCCCTGGTTCAAACCAACTGGGCAGCTACTCAGGGCAACAAAATCGACAATCCAAACAAATTTCTCCAGCCCGAACACGTCGATAATTTTCTCTACCACATTGAGAAACTACGTCCTAAATTGATTCTCTTCATGGGAAGCAACCTGACAAATTATCTTAATCGCGCAAATGTATTGCCGCGCTTCGAGCAGCTTGTCGGAAAACAAACTCAACCGCTACGAGTAGTACAAAAAGATTTTAGCGGTACACGTTTCAAAATCAGATTCCAATCGTTTGAAAATTGCGAAGTCGTCTGCCTGCCCCACCCTAGTGCCAGCCGCGGTCTATCTTACGATTACATAGCCTTATTTGAACCAGAAATGAACCGTATTTTATCGGACTTTAAAACGACATGCGGATTCAAATAAAATAATCACAGAAAAGCAAAGGTCGTCTGAAATTTTTTCAGACGACCTTTTCTCTTTAAACCAACCTACTTCATCATTCTTTCGGTGCAGGCGGTTCTATCTGTTCTTTCCAGCCGCATTCTTTTTGCGGGCAGACTTTTTCCACGCCCCAGCGTTTGGTGGTTTTGATGGTTAAAACCGGCCAATGGCAGTTCGGACACTCTTCGGCGACGGGTGGGTTCCATGTGGCGTAGTTGCAGTCGGGATAGGTACTGCAACTGTAAAACAGTTTGCCGTAGCGGGATTTGCGCTCGACGAGGTTACCTTTTTTACATTGCGGGCATTGGACGCCGGTATCTTTCGGTTTTTCCAGCGGCTCGACGTGTTTGCATTTGGGGTAGTTGGCGCAGCCGATGAATTTGCTGCCGGTACGGCTGTATTTGTACACTAGGCGACCGCCGCATTTAGGGCATTCGCGTCCGTCAAGTTCGGCTTGTTCAGCCTCGGCTTTGGCAATACGTTCAGCAGCTTCTTCGGCGGTTTCGTTGACATTGCGCGTGTAGCTGCACTCGGGATAACCGGCACACGCAACGAAGCGGCCCATTTTGCCGAATTTGATTTGCAGTTTGTGTTCGCCGCATTTGGGGCAGGTTTCGTCGAGTTCCTGCGTGGTAAATTTGGCGCGTTCGATACCCTCTTTTTCTTCCACTTGCTTGATAAACGGCTTCCAGAATTTATCCATCACGGGAATCCATTGGCGTTTGCCGTTGGCAATTTCGTCAAGCTGGTCTTCGAGTTTGGCGGTGAAGTGGTAATCGACATATTGGGCGAAGTGTTCGGTCAGGAATTTATTGACGATGTCGCCTGTGTCGGTGGGCATGAAGCGTTTTTGCTCAAGGGTAACGTATTCACGGTCTTTGAGCGTGGAAATAATGCTGGCGTAGGTGGAGGGGCGGCCAATGCCGTATTCTTCGAGGGCTTTAACCAGTGTGGCTTCGTTATAGCGCGGCGGCGGAGTGGTAAAGTGTTGTTCGCCGTAAAGTTTGTCCACAGGCAGTTTATCACCTTCGCTCATTTCGGGCAGTTTTTTGCTGTCTTCGCCTTCTTCGTCGTCGCTGCTTTCTTCATAAACGCTCAAGAAGCCTGCGAAGGTTTGCACTTGTCCGGTTACGCGGAATACGCCTTTGCCGACGGTAATATCGACGGTGGTTTGGTCGAATTTGGCGGGCGTCATCTGACAGGCGACGGTGCGCTGCCAAATCATTTGATAGAGTTTGAACTGGTCTGCGCTCAGGAAGGGTTTGACGCTTTCGGGCGTGCGGTATACGGAAGTCGGACGGATCGCTTCGTGGGCTTCTTGGGCGTTTTTGGATTTGGTTTTGTACTGCTTGGCCGAGCTTGGCAGATATTCTTTGCCGATTTTGTTTTCGATGTAATGACGGATTTCGGTTAACGCTTCATCAGCCAAATTCACGCTGTCGGTACGCATATAGGTAATCAGACCGATGGCGCCCTGCCCTACGTCTATACCTTCGTAAAGCTGCTGGGCGGTACGCATAGTGCGGTCGGTGGTGAAGCCGAGTTTGCGCACGGCATCTTGCTGCATGGTAGATGTAGTGAACGGTGCGGCAGGGTTGCGGCTGCGCTTTTTCTTTTCGATGGCGGTAACGACGGCCTCTTTGCCTTCGAGTTCTTTCAACACGTCGGCTTGAGCGGCTTCGTTCGGCAGGTCGAATTGTTCGAGTTTCGCGCCGTTGTATTGGGCGAGTTTGGCGGTGAATTTGCTGCGGCCTTTGTGGCTGTCGAGATGTACCGTCCAATATTCCTGCGCTTCAAACGCACGGATTTCGTTTTCGCGCTCACAAATCAGGCGCAGGGCAGGACTTTGTACACGGCCTGCGCTCAAACCGCGGCGGATCTTTTTCCACAACAACGGCGAGAGGTTGAAACCGACCAAATAGTCCAAAGCGCGGCGGGCTTGTTGCGCATCGACCAAGTCCATTTCGATTTCGCGCGGATGGGCGACGGCATCAAGCACGGCGTTTTTGGTGATTTCATGGAACACGACACGCTGCGGTTTGATGTTTTTCAGGCCGCGTTTGGATTTGAGGATTTCCAAAAGATGCCAGGAAATGGCTTCGCCTTCCCTATCCGGGTCGGTTGCGAGGTAGATGTTTTCGGCTTCTTTGGCACCGGCGACGATGGCATCGACGTGTTTGCTGTTTCGGCTGATCAGCTGGTACTTCATGGCAAAGCCGTTGTCGGGATCGACTGCTCCGCTTTTGGGTACCAAGTCGCGGACATGACCGTAAGACGCTAAGATTTCAAAATCACCGCCCAGATATTTCTTCAGGGTTTTGGCTTTGGACGGAGATTCGACGATTAATAGGTTTTTCGCCATTGTTGTTCTCTTTTGGATGTATTGGGTTTATGTTTCAGACGGCCTTTATGATTGAGGCCGTCTGAAAAAAGGTTTAGTGCATCACGTTTTGTCCGGTCAACGCACTCATCAAGTCGTCGCCTATCAGGACGGGCAACTCGCTCTTGTGCATCCACAACACCAGCAATACCAACACTTTGGCGGTATCGAGGGTGATTTCGTCCGATGGAATGTGCATCAGGGCGTGAATGACGATTTCGCGCTGCTCGTAAGTAATTGCGTGCTCGGCAACCAGATACTGCATCAAGCCCATGACTTCCTGCGGCAGGTTTTCAGCTTCCTCACGGCAGAATACGCGCAGGGAATCGCTGTTAAACGGCTCGGCATAGAATTCGGACGTATTGAACAAGACTTCCATCATCATCAATGTATTGCCGATTTCCGTAGCGTCAAAACCTGCATCTTCCAGCAGGCGACCCAAATCTTCCGGAGGCGGACAGTTGTCGAAATCTTGGAAGTGTTCGATTAAATAGGCAATGACTTCGGTCATGCTGGTTCCTTAAATATAGATAATTTATGCTTTGATGCGCTGGTAACGGCCGCCCGGCAAAGCAGCAACGATACCGTCGAGTTCGTATTCCAAAAGCTGTGCGTACACGTCTGCCGCTGCCGTATTGGTTTGTTGCGCCAAAATATCGGGGTGTATTGGGTCGTAACCCATTGCTTCCAATAAAGCGCTTGTCGATGGGGCGGCAGATAGGTTTTCAGACGGCCTTTGCGGTTCATCCGCTATTGCTTTGGGTTGCAGACGTTTGATTTGGTCGTTTTTGGGTTTTACCGTCTTATTTATAGAATATGATGGAACAGGCGTATTTTGCAATAGCTGCGGACACTCATGGAGAATATCGTCCAGACATTCCACCAATTTTGCTCCGTCTTTAATCAGCTTGTGGCAGCCTTTGCTGTGCGGATTGTCTATCGAACCAGGCACCGCCATCACTTCGCGCCCCATCTCCGCCGCCAGCTTGGCAGTAATCAATGAGCCGGATTCCAATGCCGCCTCAACCACCAATGTCAGCTGTGACAACGCGGCAATCAAACGGTTGCGGCGAGGAAAATTGCCTGCAAACGGGCGCGTGTCCAAAGGAAACTCGCTGACAATCAATCCTTTTTCAGCAATTTCATAAGCAAGGTTTTTATTGGATGGCGGGTAAATGCGGTCTATACCGGTTCCCCAGACGGCGATGGTACCGCCATCTGCCTGCAATGCGCCCTGATGGGCGGCAGTATCGATACCTGAAGCCATACCCGATACGACAGGAATGCCTTTTTCACTCAACGCCCTGCCGAAATCTTTGGCAATCCGCATGGCCTGCGGCGTGGCATGGCGGCTGCCGACAATCGCGGCAGAAGGCGTGTGCAACAACTCTGCATTGCCGCGTAAAAACAAAACCGGCGGCGCGGTAATGCCTTGTGTTAGCATTTCAGGGAAATCATCATCTTGCAGCAGCAACAAACGGCAACCGTCCTGCATTTCCCATTGTAAAGCGGCTTCGGCAGACTGCTGCGCCAAAGCCCGTTTGTCCGCATTGCGCCATGACTCGGCCGCCTGTTTATGGCGTACCAGGGCGGCAATTTTGTCTGCCGGCGCATTCAAGGCAGCTTGTGCGCTACCGAATTGCTGCAACAGTACCAAAAAACTTTCTGCGCCGATATAGGGCGTAAATGCCAGTTGCAACCAAGCAAAACGCTCGTTTTCCGTCATCAATCTGTTCCCTTTTTGTAATGGTTTTCAGACGGCCTGAAGCAAATTAAGGCCGTCTGAAAATTTTATTGGTATAAAACTTTTGTCAGACCAAAATGTAAAACAACAATGCCGGGCCATATCATTATTTTTTATCAAATATTGCTTATCCAAGCAAACCGTCAAATGACGATGCCGTCTGAAAAACCTGATGGCTTTCAGACGGCCTCTTTTGTGTTTGAACCGATATTGCGCTTATTCTTCGGATTTGTCGGCGCTGCGACGCGATACGCTGATACCGAGTTGTTTGAGCTTGCGGTAAAGGTGCGTACGCTCCAAACCGACCTTTTGCGCCACGCGACTCATATTTTGGCCTTCTTGGGCGATGTGGTACTCAAAGTAGCGGCGCTCGACTTCTTCCCTCAATTCGCGCAAAGGCATATTGAAATTGAAGCCGCCGATGATTTCTGTCGCCGTCGCGTTTTCCTTCTGACCCAAAGCCACGGCAACGGCCTGCTCGTCCACTTCTTTGCCGTCCGATTCCAACATGATGTTTTTCACCGTTTCGGCAAGCTGGTCGTAATTGCCCGGCCAATCGTATTGGCGCAAAACCACCAACGCGCTATCACTGAATTTTACCGGCTGGATTTTTTGACTTTCGGCCAAATCGGTCATGATGCGGTTGATTAAAAAGACGATATCGTCCGGCTGGCTGCGCAAAGAAGGAATATTGATGCGCTCTTTCAACAGCTCCGCCAGTCGGCCGGCAACGACGTCATCGGCGCTCTCGCCGCGCTTAAAGCCGCATGAAGCAATCACACGGACATTGTAGCGGTCGGCTTTCTCCAGCAAGAAAGCAATGCCGTTTTGGATGTTTTTGCTGTAACGGGCAATATCGCCGACATACAAAATACCGCCCGATGCTTTTTGCAACAGCTCCATCGGCGTATCGACAATGTGTTCGACACGTTCGGTTGCCACCCAAGGCGTACCGCTTTTGTGCAGATAGCGGGCGACAATCTCAAACGGCGAGCCTGCCTCACCGGCCAACAGCAGCGGGCGGTTGTGTTTGGCGGCCGCTTCAATGCTGCCGTTCATTTCTTGAATGACGGGGCTGTTGCCCAGTTTGTCCAAAGTCATGCCGGAGGCCGTCTGAACTTCGCCATGTTTCAAGGCGCGTTCTACTGCGGACAAGAGTTTTTGCAGGGCAATCGGTTTTTCCAGAAAATCGAGCGCGCCGATTTTGGTGGCTTCAACCGCAGTGTCAATGCTGGCATGGCCGCTCATCATGACCACAGGCATATTGAGTTGGCCGTTTTTCGCCCATTCTTTCAACAAAGTGATGCCGTCGCAATCGGGCATCCAAATGTCCAGCAACACCATGGCCGGACGCGTTTGATAACGCAATTGGCGCGCTTCTTCGGCATTTTCGGCCAAAGTAACGGTATAGCCTTCGTCTTGAAGGATTTCGGAGAGCAGGTCGCGGATGCCTACTTCATCATCTACAATCAAAATATCACTGCTTCGCATAAGTTTCTGCCATTTTCGGTAAAGCTATTTTGACGCACGCGCCGCCACTGTTCTGATTGCTCAGGCTGATGCGGCCGCCATGCTCCTCGATAATTTTTTTCACAACGGGCAAACCCAGCCCCGTTCCTGTCGGTTTGTCGGTAACGTACGGCTCAAAAGCATTGTGCAGCATTTCTTTGCTGAAACTTTTGCCATTGTTGCAGACGGTCAGGAAAACCTGTCCACCTTCGCGTCCTGTTTCGATGTTTACTTGCGGCGCTTCGTCCGACTCCGCCGCTTCTGCGGCATTCTTAAATAGGTTATGCAACACTTGGCGCATGGCCGTCGTATCGGCGGCAATCGGCAAGGTGTCAGCGCTGAGCCGTGCATTAAATTTGCACGCGCCGGCCTCATATAATACCAATACTTCCGACACCAAACCGTTTAAATCTTGTTTTTCTAAATTCAGCGACGGCGCACGCGCATAATTGCGGAACGCTTCGACCATTTCTTTCAGCGCGGCAACCTGCTTGACGATGGTATCGGTTGAACGGCTGAGGATTTGGGCATCTTGCTCGTCAAGTTTATCATGCAATTTCCATGCCAATCTCTCGGCGGAAAGCTGGATGGGCGTAAGCGGATTGCGGATTTCGTGTGCCAAACGTTTCGCCACTTCGCCCCATGCGGCCTCTTTTTGCGCGCGTATCAAGATGGTAATGTCGTCAATCACCATCACCACGCCGTTATCGTTGTCTTCCGGCAGGATGGTGGCTTTGCCCAACAAGATTCGGGCATCGTCGGGCGCGGCATATTCGACTTGGACGGGTTTGTCGCTGTCGGCGGTTTCATGGATGGCGGCAAACACATCGGCCAACAGGGTTTGCTGCGGCGATTTGCCGTGCCATTGATGCCAGTTGCTGCCCCACAAAGACACCAGCGAAACGCCCAAAATCTGTTCGGCGGCCTTGTTAAAGGTTTTCAGACGGCCGTCGGCATCCAAAGTAATCACGCCTGTGGTCAAACTTTCCAACACGCATTCCAAATAATGGCGGGCGGCTTCTTCGCGCAAACGGTTGCGCTCGTCCGCCTCTTTGGCAATCGCCAATTGCTCGGTCATGTGGTTGAACAATTGGGTCAAACGGCCGAACTCGTCATTGCGGAATACCGGCCGGGTCTGGCTGAAGTCGCCCTGAGCCACCGCCCGCGCGCCCTCTGCCAACGACAACACCGGTGCCACAAAACGGCGGGCAAAATACAAAGCCATCACCAGCGCCAAAAAGATGGCCAACAATGTCGCGACCAACAGCGTGGACAGGAAAAAGGTTTGCAGGCCTTTTTTGGTATAACTCAGCTCGGCGTATTTGGCGCGGGCCGCTTCAATCAACGTCGCATCTTGGGCAACATCTTTCGGAATCGGCTGGCGGAAAAACAATGCATAATCCTGATTTTTATGCGTACCGATCAGCATCCAGCCTTGAGCATACAGCACGCCGCCGATGTTTTCCAAACTACGTACCGAGCCGGTCTGTTCCAGCTGCTCCCATCCTTCTTTGTTAAGCTCAGGTTGATTTAGTTTCAGGGGATTGATGCTTTTCTCGGCTTTATGGGTGGTCGCGTTGTAAAGCGCCAGCTGGGCAAATTCGGAAGTAGGCGCGGATTGGGTCAGCGTCTGCCCCAAGTCGCCGTCCAGCGAAGCGGCGCTGATTAAGTCGATTTGCACCGGCGTAGCGTTGCTGACAGCGTTGTCCACCGCCAAGTTCAGCGCGGATTTACTCAAGTTTAAGCTGCGCTCCAATGCCTCATGGGTATCGTTGCCAAACCAAGAATTAATCGTACCGTTAATAAACTGGGCGGAAATACCGAACAAAAACACGCCCGGCAATACGGCAACCAAAGTAAACATCCCTGACAGCCGACGCGCAATCTGCGAACCGAACACGCTTTTGCTGTTGTCACGCATCAAAAGCACGACATAGCGCACCAACACCGCCGCCAACACCAGCAACAGCAAGCCGCACAAGGCAACAATCCACCAGAAATAATCGGACAATACGTTGCTGCTGCCCGTTGCAACAGTCAGACCGTACAACAAAACTACGGCGAATACAGCGGCAATCAGGAGAAAGCGGCGCATGGTTTACTCCTGCATGACCGACAAGGATTTCCAACCCGAATCCAAATGCCAATTTTTAGAAGTCAGGGCATTGATTTGGAACGGTTTGGGCAGCTTGGCGGTTGTCAGCAGCAGGCGGATTTCAGCCTTCGTGTCTTTGGCGGCCACATCACTCAGCGCGCCTTTGGACAAAACCTTCCAATTTGCGACCGCGCCCACTGCGCGCAAGGCAGTCTCAAGCGTGTCGTACTCGGTAGAAAACGTACCGACGGTAACGCGATAGCGGTTGGTCAGCGGATGGAAGGATAATTTATATTGAATCGTGCTGTCGTTGTTGAGCAGTTGGTCGAACTTGAATTTATAAGACGCCACGGACGGCGCCGACAGCTGCCAACTTAAATTGAAATGCAGGGGGACGCCCTGTTTGAGTGCTTCTTTGAGCTGATCGGGCAGGTCGGTGCGGAAACGGCTGCTGACGGAAAGCTGTCCGGCATGGGTCAGCTTTGCCTCGGCACGGGTCGCACTGATGCCCTCGCCCGCCGCGTTCAGCGACACGGCGAGCAAGAGCGGTACAATCAGCGTTTTACTGCTTTTTAATAAGCGCGTAATAAAAGCCATCTTGATGTTTGTTCGGTAAAAGCACATGCGATTCGATCAACTCGGCATCGGCATGGCGGTTAAGGAATTTTTGCAATTGACCGTCGTTTTCTTCGACAAAGACCGAGCAGGTAGCCAGCAACATCCTGCCGTTTTTCGTCAGGGTCTGCCACAGCGCGTCTAATAATGCTTCCTGTTGGCGTGCGGTTTTGACGGCATCGGTCG
>NZ_JBQCXF010000040.1:0-18939 GCF_051956635.1 Neisseria sp. P0022.S010
AAGCGGAAGCAATCTGGTTCAGTTTCATAAATTATCCAAACAAACGGTTGATGTCATTAAAGAAAGCCACAGCCATCATCAAAAGCATGGCTGCCAGTCCGAAGCGCAGGCCGACTGCCTGTATGCGCTCGCTCAAAGGCTTTCCGCGTATCCATTCGGCGGTATAGAAAACCAAATGTCCGCCGTCTAAAACGGGCACGGGCAAAAGGTTCAACACGCCTAAGCTGATGCTGACCAAGGCCAGAAATTCAAGATAGCTCTGCAATCCATGTTTTGCGGATTGTCCGGCGACATCGGCAATGGTCAGGGGGCCGGAAATATGGTTCAAAGAGGCATTGCCCGTAACCAGTTTTCCGAAAAATTTGAGGGTCGTCCACGAATAGTTGACGGTTTTGTTCCAACCCAATTCAAAGGCTTGGGCAACGGAAGGCGTATAACGGTAGCGGATGGTTTTATCCCACTCTTTATCCGCCTGGGCGGCAAGCCCTGCTCTACCTACCAGCACGCCAGCCGACTGCTCGACGCTGTCCGGCCGGATAGCGGTTGCCAGCACTTTGCCGTCGCGCTCGTAAGTCAGTTCGATTCGTTGGCCGGGGCTGGCGCGGAAAAGTTCCGTCCATGCCTGCCAGCTTTCGATGGGCTTCCCATCGGCGGTCAGCAGTTTGTCGTTTTCCTTCAAACCTGCTTTTTCGGCCGGACTATCAGCCAAGACTTTGCCGATGCGGTTAGTAATTCTAAAAGGCAAAAGGCCGATGTTGCCTTGGCTTTTCGCAACTTTACCTGCTTCAGGCGTGCCGGTGGCATCAATTATGCGGACGGCTTGGGTATTTGAGGCCGTCTGAACAGCGACTTTTACAGGACCAGATTCAAGGTTCAACACCATCTCGGTTTGCGCATCGCTCCAGTCTTTAACGGCAATTCCGTTGACCGATACAATTTTATCGCCTGCCTGAAAACCTGCTTTGGCGGCAATACTGGCAGGCTCGACCATGCCGACATAGGGGCGCAACTCGGTTACGCCGAAGGAAAAGCTCAAACCGTAAAGCAAAACGGCCAAAATCAAATTAGTCAAAGGGCCGGCGGCGACAATGGCGATGCGCTTGGCCGGATGCTGTTTGTCAAAGGCGTAGGGCAAATCTGCTTCTGCCACCTCGCCTTCGCGCGTATCGACCATTTTAACGTAACCGCCCAGCGGAATCGGGGCAAGACACCACTCGGTATTACCGCGTTTTCGGGTGAAAAAGGGCTTACCGAAGCCGACGGAAAAGCGCACGACTTTAACGCCGCACCAGCGGGCAACAATATAGTGTCCGAACTCATGCAGGCTGACCAAAATCAGAATGGCGACGATAAAGGCTAAAAAGGTTTGCAAAAAAATCCCCTGAGTGGAATGTGATAATCAACGGATAAGGCCGTCTGAAAACCGATTATAAAGGCAGTTGTTCCATTTTGTCTGCCTAAATGCCAAGCGGTTGGCGTTTCAGACGGCCTGTCATTGAAGCCTTAATATTTACCGATAAAGGCTTCTGCCTGTCTGCGTGTTTGCGCGTCTTGCGCCAGCAGGCTTTCGATATCATGATGGCCGTCTGAAAAATCTTGGGCAAGGCAGTGGGCTACGACTTGGGCAATATCGGTAAACTTGATGCGTTTATCCAAGAAAGCGGCCACGGCAACTTCGTTGGCGGCGTTCAACACGCAAGGCGCGGCGCCGCCTGCATTCATGGCCTGATAGGCAAGTTTCAAACATGGGAAACGGTCAAAGTCAGGCTTTTGGAAGGTCAACGCGGACAATGCGCCGAAATCCAACTCGCCCACGCCGGAATCGATGCGTTCGGGCAGACCCAAACAATAAGCAATCGGCGTACGCATATCGGGATTACCCAACTGCGCCAATACCGAACCATCTCGATAACGCACCATGCTGTGTATCACGGATTGCGGATGGATGACGACTTCCAGTTTTTCCGGCGGACAGTTAAACAGCCAATGCGCCTCAATCAACTCCAAGCCCTTATTCATCATTGACGCGGAATCGACGGAAATTTTGCGCCCCATGCTCCAATTCGGATGCTTGACCGCCTGCTCGGGCGTAATGCTGTCAAATGTACTTAAATCAGTGTTAAGGAATGGGCCGCCCGATGCAGTCAGGATAATCGAATTGATACCGTGCTCATTCAGACGGCCTGTGTAATCCCTTGGCAATACTTGGAAGATGGCGTTGTGTTCGCTGTCAATCGGCAAGACAGCGGCGCCGTTTTGACGGGCGGTTTCCATGAACAATGCGCCGGAAACCACCAGCGTTTCTTTGTTGGCCAGATAAATGGTTTTGCCCTTTTGAGCGGCGGCCAAAGCCGAGGGCAAACCGGCCGCGCCGACAATGGCACACATCACGCCGCTGACTTCATCGGCCGAAGCCACATCAATCAGGGCTTGAGCACCATATAAAACCTGCGTATCGATGCCTTCTTGTTTGAGTTTCTTTTCCAGCTCGGCGGCATGGCCGGCATCGCCGACAACGGCATATTCCGGGCGGAACTGTTTGCATTGTGCCGCCAGCTTGTCCACCTGCCTATGCCCTGCCAGCGCGAACACGCGGAATTTTTCGGGATGGCGGGAAACAACGTCCAAAGTGCTTTCGCCTATGCTGCCGGTACTGCCTAATATGGTCAGAACTTGTTGTGTCATGGTGTGTTCTTTGTGTGCTGTGCAAACGGTATTCATTGTGTTTGAAATAGATTTCTTTGCCGTTTCCAATTTTCAGACGGCCTTTTGCCTCCCGGCTAAACAGGCCGTCTGAAAGAATTACTCAATGCCGTATTCGATGGTAACAACCAGTCGGACTTGTTTGCCGACGGTGCTTTTATCGTAAGAACCGCCGTATTCGTCGTCCTCACTGCTGCCGGTGTCGGCATAGATGTTGAACGAGCCTTGCGAAGCAGAACGCATGGCGCCCACTTTGCCGCCGCCGGTTTTGGCAAACTCGGCCGCGCGTTTCTGCGCATCCTCAGTCGCCTGCGTAATCAAATCGCGTTTGATGGTTTCCAAATTGCCCAGCAAATATTGCGGATTGTCGAAGCGGATGAATTCGTTTTGCGCACGGAAATTCAAAATGGCGCGCTGGGCGACTTGAATTTTGTCCAGTTTTTTGGTGTTGACCACAATATTGAGGTCGCCGTCGTAGCCGTTGGGCGTGCGGGTTACATTGCCCAGTTCGTCGCGGGTTTCATTGAAAACGCGCGACACTTCGGGCAGGCCCACTTTCATTTCAGCCGCCGTAAAGCCTTGCTCGCCCAAAAACTTAGACAGCTTCTTGCGTCTTGCCGTCAGCAAATCCAAAACTTCCTGATAGCTCTCGCCGTGCGCGTTCACACCCGTATTCCACGTCGCGCTGTCGGATTGGAAGTTTTTCTCCGCCAAACCTTTTACGGTAATCGTCCCCGGTTGGCGCAGATTCTTAAACTGCACGCCCAAAATAAACGCCGCAGCCATCAATCCCAGTGCCAACAATACGCCCAAAATCGATAAAGATGAAATCTGTTTTTGTTCGGACATAATCAGCTCCCTCAACAACGTAAGACAGGCGGTTTAAAACAAATATACGAAAGCGGCATAAATGCTGATAACGGCAATCAGGCTGTCCACACGGTCGAACACGCCGCCATGCCCCGGCAGCAGATTGCTGCTGTCTTTGATACCGGCCGCACGTTTGAGCCAGCTTTCCAGCAAATCGCCGCACACGCTGACAACGGTCAGAATCAAGCCGATCAAAATCGTTTTGAACCAACCGGCTTCAAAAGCCAGCCAACCGGCTTTCCATACGATGGTCATGTACACGGCAACGCACAATGCGCCGCCGATCGCACCTTCCCAGCTTTTACCCGGGCTGATGGTCGGCGCAATTTTGCGCTTACCAAACGACTTGCCGCAGAAATACGCGCCAATATCGGCCACCCACACCAAGCCCATAATCGCCAATAAAGACAGCGCGTCTTCAGGCTGAGGGCGCAGATAAACCAGTGCAAACCAAAACGGCATCACCAACAACCAACCGACCGTGTAAGCCTGCCAGCCGCCGTTTAGCTTCCATTTCGCTTTCAGCCACCAAGGCATGACAATCAGCCAAAACGCCAATACGACACACCAAACCAAATTGGGCAGCTGCCAACCGCCAGCATAAGCAATCACGCCGAACACCAGCGTTGAAGCCAAATAATGATTGATTTTCAGCTTGTCCAAGCCGCTCATGCGGGCATACTCCCACAAAACCAACATGGCAATCAGGCCGCAAAACGCCGCCCACAGCCACATAGGTGCATAAAACAGCATGACCAGCATCAGCGGCAAGAGCCACAGCGCCGTTAAAATCCGTTGTTTCAACATAATTCTCAACCCCGTTGCTGCTCAAGCGGCAGCTGTTCGGAAGTCCGCCCGAAGCGGCGTTCCCGTTTTTGGAACGAAGCAATCGCCTCGTTCAGCGATTTCTCATTAAAATCAGGCCACAGCGTATCCGTAAAATACAATTCCGCGTACGCCATCTGCCACAGTAGGAAATTACTGATGCGCGTCTCGCCGCCGGTGCGGATAAACAAATCCGGCTCGGGTGCATCGCCCAACATCAAATAGCGCGACAACGCCTCTTCCGTAATCTCAGTCGCACCCTCGGCAAGCAACTGATTTGCCGCCTGCAAAATATCCCAGCGGCCGCCATAATCGGCGGCAATGCTCAAAGTCAAACCGGTATTGTTTGCCGTCAACGCCTCGGCCGCCTCAATCCCCTTCAGGATTTCAGCATTAAACCGCTCGCGGCTGCCGATGACTTTCAAGCGCATATTGTTATCGTGCAAACGGCGCACCTGCTTTTGCAAAGCCTGCAAAAACAGCCCCATCAGAAAAGAAACCTCTTCCTCGGGGCGTCGCCAGTTTTCAGTCGAAAAAGCAAACACGGTCAAATACTGCACACCCAGTTCAGCACAATGCTTCACCATGTTCTCCAGCGCATCCAAGCCGCGCTTATGCCCCATCACACGGGGAAGAAAACGCTTCTTTGCCCAACGTCCGTTGCCGTCCATAATCACGGCAATATGTCGGGGGATGGCAGAGTGTTCCAAAATCGTCTGCGTACTGCTTTTCATGTCTGCCTTTCAGGGAGCAAACCGTCCAAAGGCCGTCTGAACGGTTTGCACACAGGATTAAATCGCCATCAAATCTTCTTCTTTGGCCGCCAAGAGCTTGTCTGCCTCAGCAATGTATTTGTCGGTCAACTTCTGAACCGCTTCCTCGCCGCGGTGGGCTTCATCTTCAGAAATTTCTTTGTCTTTCAACAATTTTTTGATGTGGTCGTTTGCATCACGGCGCACATTGCGGATAGACACACGGCCCTCTTCCGCCTCGCCGCGTACCACTTTGATCAAATCTTTACGGCGTTCCTCAGTCAGCATAGGCATAGGGACACGGATCAAATCGCCGACAGAAGCAGGGTTCAGGCCCAAGTTGGAATCACGGATCGCTTTTTCGACTTTTGAAGCCATATTGCTTTCAAAAGGTTTCACACCAATCGTACGCGCATCCAAAAGCGTCACGTTCGCTACTTGGCTCACAGGCACCATGCTGCCCCAGTATTCCACTTCCACTTGGTCAAGCAGGCCGGTATGCGCACGGCCGGTACGTACCTTAGCCAAGTTTTCTTTCAATACTTCCAGAGAACGCTGCATTTTGCCTTCAGCTGTCTTTTGAATATCATTAATCATCTTATACTTTCAATTTCATAGGAATAAAACAGGATTAACCGAGAATAGTACCGTTAAACCGCCCTCACGACAAGGCTTTACGCCCCAACAGCCTTGTTTTCTAACCGATATTTAACATCAAACAAAATAAAGGCCGTCTGAAAATCTTTCAGACGGCCTTTATTGTTTCAAGCAACTACATCAACTCGGCCTTTTTCTGAATTTATTTGGAAACTAAGCTTCTATCTTGAGACCATTGTCTCCATCCACACAAAGAACGAATTTTATTGCTAACAGATATAAACAACTCTACTCTTTTCAATCGAAATGAATTTCCTCGGGAAATATACCGATAATCGGTTATAATGACCAATTATCTAAATTGATTAAACATATTAAATAACTGTAGCATTGAATTTACTATGTTACAATGTTTGCAAATGTTACACATAACTACGTAAAGAAATCTCAATATGAGATTTCTTTTTAATCACTTTTAAAGACTTATATTTCATTCAACCATTGAGAGATAAAAAATGAAAAAAGCCTTTTCTATCTTTTCCATCAGTTTTCTGACTCTAACTCTACTTACTGCCTGTAATCGTAGTGAAAATGAAACGAGAAAAGAACTGAATGCACTGAAAGAGCAATTAGCGCAACAACAAAAGCTTCAGGCTGAACGTGAAAACCAAGAATTGGAACACCGTAAACAAATAGAACAACGACAACGTGAAAACGAAATTTATGAACAAGCCTATCAAAGTGCTCAAGAAGACTTAAAGATGCAACAAATGCTTGAGGAAGAGCAACGACAAGAAGAAGCTAAACAAAAACGCGCTCAAGATGAGCAAAAACAAGACGAGGCAAAAAAGAGACTTGCTATAGAAGAAGAGCGGAAACAAGAAGAAGCTAAAACGAAACCCGAGCAAGAAGAAAAAAAGAAAAAGCAACAAGAAGAAACTAAAAAAGCGGAAGAGAAAAAAACTGCCGCTCCTAAACCTACCGAGAAACTGACTCGCTACCCAGCTTTTGTCATTACTGCTTCGGGTTCAGGCACAATCAATCTTCGTGGAGGTCCATCTACTTCCAACATAGCCGTTAAACAATTAAGAGATGGTCAAGAGCTTCAGGTTATTGCTGAAACCAACAAATGTGAAGATGCAGGCGGTGGATGCTGGGTTAAAGTACAGGTTGGTGACCTAAAAGGCTATGTATCCAATGCTTATTTGCAACGTGGAACAGCCTACGTAGATACGGGGTATTAATTATGCGAAAACTTATTTTTACAGTTCTATTCATCCTTCCCTCTTTTTCTTTGGCTGGAAACTTACATTGTAAAAAGCCCGTAGAAGAAATGATTGGGGAAAGTCAAAGATGCTTTTATCAAGGGGGATTAAGCGATGCCATTACTGCTTTTAGCAAATATTCTGCTCAATGGAATAAAAAGAAAGGTGAGTCCATCCCTTTTCTTTGGTTTCCCATTTTAAAAAACGGCATACCAAAAACAACCGTAACAATGGCACAATTACCAAAATCTCGTTCTGTAACGCCTTTCTCAGAAACTAAAGACTATCCTTTGGAGACCATTGTTGCCGGTATTGAATGGAAAAACAAAAATAAAGTCAAAATTATGGGATGTGTTTATGAGACAGATTATTGTCTCTCTGCTACTTTTATCCAAAAAGAAGATAAAGTCTTTATTGAATCCATATCTACCTAACTCAAATAGGATACGCAGATGGGAATTGCTATTCTGACAATATTTATCTGAACAAAATCAGATTGTCAGACATGAAGGTCTTAAACCGTACTTATCTTGATCGACAAGTTAGAGCAGATGATTAATTAGCATAAAATGCCCTTATTCTAAGAGAATTGAAATGAAAAAAATTCTAGCTGTTATCGGTACATTACTTACTACCTTGTGCGTTTTCATTTGGTCTCAATTAATTGCTCCTAGTGCAACAGAGGCAATTAAGGCAAATGTTAAGCCTATTCTCATTGAGATATTTAACAACCAACTGAAAGATTCCGGTATCCTAAAAAATAATTTAGATGATAAGAAAGTTGCAGAAGACTTGATTACAGAGAACATAACTGATCTAAACTGTAAAAATGGAGAGTCTGAACAACAATGTACAGACCGAATTTTAGAAGAGTCCGGCGCAAACCAACTCAAAAAAGATTTAGATATTATCAACGCCCAATATGAAAAATGTCACCAAGATGTGCAAAGACTGAATATAGACTTACTTAATGACGAATTAGTTTATAGAACCAAAATCAAGTGCATGATTGTCAATAACCAAGGCGAAAGATTAGACAACCTCGCAAAATCAGAGCCTTATCTAGCAAATACTATCTATCAAATTAAAAGAAGCATCTTCCCAGCATACAACGGCCACTAATTCATAATCAGGAAATCGTATGAACAAACTTTTAGCAACAATATGTATTCTAGTTCTATCTGCTTGTGCTACAGATACTTACCACCACCAACCACAACAATATAGAAAGCCTCAGAAATCCTCATACCGGCGCGTTGTTCAGGAATGTAATTATCACCAAGATAAAAACTCAGTTCAAAATCCTAAGATTATTACTGATACAAGAAAACAAGAATGTAAAAACTTTCGTAGCCAAATGATGTAAAGTCATTACCACCTACATTCTCAAATACAAGGCCGTCTGAAAATCTTTCAGACGGCCTTTTCTTTATTCAAATTCAAATCCTACTCTCTATTTCGCTCATTCCAAAAATAACGCCATACAAAGCATGGAAAAGCAAAAATCAGGTAGAGGCAAACCACGGTCGCGTAAAACTCCCAATCTTGGGCATGTACGGTACCGGCGCGTGATTCGAGGATATAGGCGAGAATCGCGGTAAGAAGGAAGCCTGCCAGCAATTCGATCAAGTGATGGCCGATGTGTTTGCGTTTCAGGGCGACGATGCCGAAGAATTTGGTGGTAATAAATGGTGCGTTGGCAAAGATAAGTGCCAACAGCAAAAGAATGTACATGGATGCGGTCATGATGGTCTTTCTGTTTTCAGACGGCCTGTGTGTGATTTTAACATGTTAAATGGGCATTCTTGCCCATCATTATCCGTGGAATATTCAATATCTTGATGATACCTGCTTGATGATTGTTCAAAGGCTTGAGGCCGTCTGAACTTTGGGTATATTTCATCCGAATGCGAATCCTAACAAAAACGGCGACTTTGGAACAGCCGCCGTTGGTTTTGTTTAAAGCTTACAGGGTATTTTCCAATGCTTTGGCACACCAGTCTATAACGGTTTGCGGCATGATACCCCACAGGAGCAGCAGGAAGGCATTGACCGTCAGGACAAATTTGGCGGCATAGTTGCTGCCGACCGGCTGGTCATGGTCAGGCGCATCGAAGTAGATAACTTTGACCACGCGCAGGTAGTAGAACGCACCAATCAGCGACATGATGACGGCAAATACGGACAACCAAACATGGCCTTGTTTCAAGAGCGCCATAATCACGCCAAATTTGGCGTAGAAGCCCATCAGCGGCGGAATACCCGCCATGGAGAACATGGACAGCAGCATCAGGAAGGCAAACCATGCATGGCGTTGGTTAAGGCCTGCGAGGTCTTTGATGTTTTCACATTCAATATCTTTGGTGGACAATACCATCAAAACGCCGAAGCTGACTGCCGCCATCAAAGCATAGGTAATGGCGTAGTACAGACCTGCGGTAAAGCCGACTGCGCCTGCCATAAACGCCAACAGGATAAAGCCCATGTGCGATACGGTGGAGTAGGCGAGCATACGTTTGATATTGGTTTGCATGATGGCGGCAAGGTTACCGACCACCAAAGAAGCAACGGCAAGGATGGCCAACATCGGCGCCCAGTCTGAATGTACTGTACCCATGCCGGTCACAAGAATACGGAACGCAAAGACAACGGCGGCAATTTTTGGAGCCGTACCCACAAAGGCGGCAACGGATGTCGGCGCGCCATCGTACACATCGGGTACCCACATATGGAATGGAACCGCACCCAATTTAAATGCAATGGCGACTACAATAAACACCATACCCAATTTCAACAACCATTCATTGGCCTGCTCATTGAAAGCAGAAGCCAAGACGGAAGCAAAATCAAGAGAACCGGTGGCGCCGTAAACCATGGAAATACCATAGAGCAGCAAACCGGAGGCCAACGCGCCCAATACGAAGTACTTCAGCGCGGCCTCGGCAGAGCGGCCGGAATCGCGGCGCAGGGCAATCATGGCGTACAGCGACAAAGACAACAATTCCAAACCGATATACGCAGTCAGGAAATGTGCCGAGCTGACCATGACGCTCATACCCAACAGGGCAAACAGCGACAGGGTGTAAAACTCGCCTTTAAAGATTTGGCGGTCTTGGTTGTACGGTTTACTGTAAATAAACAGACCGAAAGTCAGCGCATACAGCACCAGTTTTGCCAAACGGGACATGCCGTCTGCAATATACATACCGTGAAAGGCATCGACACTGCCCTGTTCCCATACTGCCAATTGGGTAACGGCCACGATGATGACCGTTCCCAAACTCATCAGATGAGTCAGATAGCGGTTTTTATCGCAAATCCACAAGTCTGCCAGCAATACGACACCCAATAGCGCAAGCAGCACGATTTCGGGCATGGCGGGCATTAAATTCAAATCAGACCAGTTCATTTACACACCTCAAATCTTGCTTTGTGCCACATGGGTAATCAAATCGTTTGCCGCTTGATGCACCACTTCGATAAACGCTTGCGGATACAGACCCATGCCCAAAACAGCAACCGCCAAAATCGCCAAAATCGCAAATTCGCGGCAATTGATGTCTTTCATTTCGGCAACGTGCGGATTGTGGATCGCACCAAAAATAACGCGTTTGTACATCCACAGGGTATAAGATGCACCGTAAATCAAGGTCATGGCAGCCAACGCGCCCACCCAGAAATTCACTTTAACCGCGCCCATAATCACCATAAACTCGCCCACGAAGCCGGAAGTCGCAGGCAGACCGGCATTGGCCATACCGAACAACATCATAAACGCCGCAAACTTAGGCATCACATTGACCACACCGCCATAGTCGGCAATATTGCGGGTATGCAGGCGGTCGTACATCACGCCGATACACATAAACATCGCGGCAGACACAAAACCGTGGGAAATCATTTGAATGATTGCGCCTTTCAATGCCCAGTCATTCAATTGGCCGTTTACAAACAGGAACATACCCAAAGTGACAAAACCCATGTGGCTGATGGAAGAGTATGCCACCAGTTTTTTCATATCGGTTTGCACCAAAGCCACCATACCGATGTAAATCACAGCAATCAGGCTCAATACGATGATCACGGGGGCAAAATAGCGTGCCGCATCCGGCATAATCGGCAGGATAAAGCGCAAGAAACCATACGCACCCAGCTTCAGCGTAATGGCCGCCAACACCATCGAACCGCCGGTCGGCGCTTCAACGTGGGCATCCGGCAACCAAGTGTGCACAGGGAACATCGGCACTTTTACGGCAAATGACAGGAAGAACGCCGCAAACAAAAGCTGTTGTACGCCCAACGGAATCTGTTTGATGTTTTGGAAATCGACAATAGAGAAGCTGCCTGTCTGATAGTACAGGTAAACCATGGCAACCAGCATCAAAAGCGAACCCATCAGCGTATAGAGGAAGAGCTTGACCGACGCATAGACGCGGCGCGGACCACCCCATACACCGATAATCAGGTACAGCGGAATCAGCATACCCTCGAAGAACACATAAAACAGAATCGCATCCTGCGCGGCAAACGCACCATTAATCAAACCCGACATAATCAGGAAAGCGGCCATATACTGCGCCGGACGTTTCTGAATGACTTCCCAACCGGCCAATACCACCAACAGCGTAATAAACGCATTCAAGATGATAAAGAGCACTGAAATACCGTCCACGCCCAATGCGTAGTTGATTTTCAGCAGCGGAATCCACTCGTGGAACTCGGTAAACTGATAGCCGCCGCTCAAACGGTCGAAACCGGTAAACAGGGGCAGCGTTACCAAGAAACCGGCAAGCGCACCCATGAAGGCAAGCACACGCGCCAGCGGCGCACGGCTGTCCTTACCGGTCGCCAAAACCAGCACACCTGCGGCGATGGGTATCCATATTGCCAAGCTGAGTAGGTAGTTGGAAAACATAGTGGTTAACCTGTGGTTAAAATAAAAAATATAGTTGTATGGGTTGGTTTCCAGACGACATTTCAGGAGGCCGTCTGAAAAAGATTGTGTATTTTGTGTACGGCAAAATCAAGAAAAATGTATATCTGCCGTCATTCTCTTATTCTGTTGCTGTCTCAAACCTTCTTTTCAGACGGCCTCAAACACTGTCCTCTTTCTCAATCACCAGAATCCGCGCCTCGCCGCACGGATGGGCGACGTGTTCCGTGCCGATTCCTGCATAGAAGATATCTCCGCTTTTTAAACGAACGATGTGTTCTTCGCCGTTTTCTCGGTAGTGCATCTCAACTTCGCCATCCATCACAGCAAACACTTCCTCGCCGTCGTTGATGTGCCATGTGTAGGGCTGGTTCGTCCAGTGCAGGCGCACGGTGGTGCCGTTCATATTGGCGATGTCGAGCGCGCCCCATGCGCGGGAAGCGGTAAATTCGGCGGAGCGGATGGTTTGTGTGTCTGACATGGTTTTTCTCGCCTCTATATTTCAGACGGTCTCTTCCCTATTTTTCTTGTCAAAACCGTTATCCGAAGATTTCGACTACGCTCCGTCGGTACGGTTGGTGTCCATCTCAAGTTTAATGAACGCATCAATCATGCTGCGCCAAACTGCTTCTGCTACTTCGGGCGACAAACCGGCCTTTTCGGCATAAGCGCGGCGAGAGGCAATCACTTGAGCCACCCGTTCGGGCGCGGAAACCGCCTGCACATCGTTTTTAGGTTTCAGACGACCAGCCTGCCGTACCAATTTCTGCCGGCGGGCGAGTAATTCGATTAATCCCTTATCCAAACCGTCGATGGCTTCGCGGACTTCGTCCAGGGTTTGCGGTAATTTGTCTTCAATCATTATTGCTCAAATTTTCTTTTTCAGACGGCCCTATACACAAACTATAGACAGGCCGTCTGAAATCCCGCTTTTATCGGAACAATCCCCAGAAGGTCATGCCGAGCAGTACCAATACTCCGAATACCATAGCGGCTGCATAGGTGTAGATGAAGCCGGTTTGGACTTTGCGTACCTGCGCGGCAATCGCACCGACCAGTTTGGCAGAGCCGTTGACGATACCGTTGTCGATAATGGCGGTATCGCCGACTTTCCAGAAGAAAGTACCCAATGCGCGCGTGCCTTTGGCAAAGACGTTGAAATACAGGGCGTCGAGGTAGTATTTGTTTTCAAACAAAACGTAAATCGGACGGAACGCCTGTGCAATTTTCGCAGGCAGGTGCGGCAGTTTGACGTACAAAAGCCATGCGCTCAATACGCCTGCGATAGCGAGGTAAAGTACGGGCGAATGCAGGCTGTGCAACACCATTGCCAATGCGCCGTGGAACTCTTCCTTCATGATGTGCATGGTCGGATGCGCGTCGGCATTAACGAAAATCACGTCTTTGAAGAAATCGCCGTAAAGCATAGGCTCGATGGCAACATAGCCGATGATGACGGACGGAATGGCAAGCAAAATCAAAGGCAGGGTAACGACCAGCGGGCTTTCGTGCGGATTGTCGTTTTTGCCCAAGCCGTGATGCTCTTCACCATGATGATCGTCATGATGTTCAGGCAGGCTGCGCCATTTTTCTTCGCCGTGGAACACCATAAAGTATTGGCGGAACGCGTAAAATGCGGTAACGAACACGCTGGCGAGGACGGCAAAATAGGCAAAGCCGCTGCCCGGCAGGGTGCTGTATTTCGCTGCTTCGATAATCGAATCTTTGGAATAGAAGCCGGAGAAGAACGGCGTACCGATCAGCGACAAGTTACCGATCAGCATGGTCAGCCAAGTAATCGGCATGTATTTTTTCAGGTTGCCCATATGGCGCATATCTTGGTCATGGTGCATACCGATAATCGCGCTACCTGCGGCCAAGAACAACAAGGCTTTAAAGAAAGCGTGGGTCATGACGTGGAACATCGCCACGGAATAGGCAGACGCGCCCAGAGCCACGGTCATATAGCCCAGTTGCGACAAGGTGGAATACGCAACCACACGTTTGATGTCGTTTTGAATCACACCCAAGAAACCCATAAACAGGGCAGTAATCGCACCAATTACCATGATGACAGACAGCGCAGTGCTGCTCATCTCATAAATCGGCGACATGCGCGATACCATGAACAGACCGGCGGTAACCATGGTTGCGGCGTGAATCAATGCGGAAATCGGTGTCGGGCCTTCCATCGAATCAGGCAGCCAAACGTGCAGCGGGAATTGCGCCGATTTACCCATCGCACCGACAAACAGGAGCAAACAGGTTACGGTAATCAAAGACCATTCCACACCGGGGAACAGTTGGATAGTGGCCGTCTGAACATTAGGCAGATAAGCGAATACATCTTGATAGCGCAGGCTGCCGCCGAAATAGGCAAGTACCAAGCCGATACCGAGTAAAAAGCCGAAGTCGCCGACACGGTTGATCAAAAAGGCTTTCAGGTTGGCAAATGTTGCGCTCGGACGTTTGAAATAGAAACCGATCAAGAGATACGACACCAAACCCACAGCCTCCCAGCCGAAGAAGAGCTGGATGAAGTTGTTGCTCATAATCAGCATCAACATGCTGAAAGTAAACAAAGAAATATAGCTGAAGAAGCGTTGGTAGCCGACTTTTTCATCGTGCATATAGCCGATGGTATAGATATGTACCATCAACGATACGCCGGTGACCACGACCATCATCATCGCCGTCATCGTATCGACCAAGAAGCCGACGGAGAAATCCAAGCCGCCCATTGTCAGCCAGGTATAAACGTTCTCGTCAAACTTGGTACGGCTGCCATTGAGGAATCCCCACAGCACATAAGCCGACAGCAAGGCGGACACCGCCACACCGAGTATTGTTACGGTATGCGCACCGGCACGTCCGATTTTGTTGCCGAACAAACCCGCAATCAGCGAGCCTGCCAAAGGCACAAGGGCAATAATGAGATATAAAGTCATGTCGTTCATTTTGGATGAACCTTATTTAAGATTTTTGGCAGTTTAAAATTTTGTTGGTTATAAGCTACTTTTTTAGGAGATTAGACTATCTGAATATGTATTGTTACAAACAAATAGTCCAGCTTTAATTCGTTTTATCGATATCACTCAATATTTTCCCTAACTCTGCAAATTTCTGTTCAAATATTCTATCTAGAATAGGATTTGGCGTTGTATGCACAGTAGGAAATGGCTCATGTTTGGGTGAAAAAACTTGGATAAAAATAGTATTTTCATCAACCTTTTGATAGTGGATAACCTCCAATGAAGTATCGCCATTCGGATTAAATTCCAACTTTTTTATTGCCACTGGATATTTTCTCTTATGGTAATTTGGCCCAGAGTGGTAATGCCAACAATTCAACTTTTTGTATTCTTCTACACCGGACAGTTCATTGCCAAAATCATCTTGCCAAGACGGTTTATTTTTACCTGATAGTTCACGGTCTCTTACGACCTTATCAATAAAATCAATCAAGGCTTCTTTTTCTTTTTGATTAAGAAATTTTGTATCTTTAAAAAAGGGGGTATTCAATATCCCATTTTCTGCTTTCATTGGCTCGGCAATTTCTACTATCATCAAGCTTCCCCAAATAAAACTCGACGAATGTCATCACGCGAATGGGTTTCATTAAATGTAAATGCTGCCTTTGAGCGTGTTTGAGCTATTTTAACCATCTCGTAATGATACATCGCCGCATAAAACTGATTGGCACAAGACAAAGCTTGCTTATCTACTTCAATAATTTTCTTAAACAACGCGTGAATTTGGTATGTATCTTGCTGTCCTGTTAGCTTTTCCAGTGTATACAAAACCTTATCTAACACGATAATCTGTTCCATACTTTTCTGAATGTCGTCTCTTATATCAGTTAATTCGTTAGCATGAATAAGACCTTTCAGTTCATCATTCGCTGCAATATCAACCAAAATGGAGGAAAATAATTGCACTGCCTCTGGTAAGCGCCGAAATTTACGTGAGAACTCTGTACTCAAATCTCGATACAGTTCGGCAAAGGCATTTTTCTTACTCAGTGTAAGTTTACGCCGCGTTTCGCGGTTAGTTGGGTAATTTGCCAGTTTTTGAATAGACAATTCTGGGTCTATAGTTTGTACAGACTGGCTATACACGTTTGAGGCAGTTGCCATTACACCAACTGCCGTAAGCGTACTCATAAATCTTTTAATTGTTTGTCGCAACTTATCTTGGCTCATAATTATCTTTATCTTGCAATTTCAAATTAGATTTTACGCAGCTATATCTGGTAACAGGGATTTTATACGTTCTGTTTCAAATCGCCTGAAACCACTGCCTAACCTTTCAACTCGTCCAAATCGGCAACATTAATCGTTTGTCGATTGCGGTACACCAGCACCATAATCGCCAAACCTATGGCGGATTCGGCAGCGGCGACGGTCAATACGAAGAATACGAAAATCTGTCCGGCGGTATCGCCCAAGTGCTGTGAGAAGGCGATAAAGTTGAAGTTTACCGCCAAGAGCATCAGCTCGATGGACATCAGCAATACCAGCACGTTTTTGCGGTTCATAAAGATACCCATTGCGCTGATACCGAACAGGAGCGCACCCAATACCAGATAATGCGTCAAGGTAATCATGCTTTGCCCTCCCCTTCCGGCTTGAGGCCGTCTGAAACTTCGCTTTCTTCGGCAGATTCGACTTGCGGTTTGACCGCTTCCATTTTCACCAGACGCATACGGCCTTGGTCAGCACGTACTTTAACTTGGTCTGCAGGATCCATACGTTTCGGATTGAAAGTTTTGCGGTGAACCAGTGCAATCGCGGCTACCATACCCAACAGCAGCAATACCGCCGCCAACTCAAACGGCAACAAGTAGTCAGTATAAATACGGCTACCCAAATCGCGGATATTGTTGTAATCGGCCGGAATGTCTTTCATCAGGCCAAATGCGGCCAGGTCGGTTTTCGGGTTAACCAAAATCAGAATCAGGGCAACCGCCAACAATGTGCCGACCACGCCGGCAACAGGCGCATGACGCCAGAAACCGGCGCGCATTTCTTCAATGTCGATGTTCAACATCATCACGACGAACAGGAACAACACCATTACGGCGCCGACGTAAACCACCACCAGCGTCACACCCAAGAATTCGGCCTGCATCAGCATCCAAAGCATCGCGCTCACGCAGAAGGTCAGCACCAGATGCAAAGCAGCGTGCACAGGGTTTTTAGCGGTAACGGTACGAACCGCACCGTACAAAACGATGGCGGCAAGGATATAGAACAGAATCGCGGAAAAAGTCATTCGTCTGCTCCTTAACGATACGGCGCGTCAGCGGCTTTGCGTTTGGCGATTTCGGGTTCGTATTTGTCGCCAATGGCCAAAAGAATCGGCTTGGTCATGTGCAAGTCGCCTTTTTTCTCGCCGTGGTATTCAAAAATATGGGTTTCCACAATCGCATCGGTCGGGCAGGCCTCTTCGCAGAAACCGCAGAAGATGCACTTGGTCAGGTCGATGTCGTAACGCTTGGTGCGGCGGGTGCCGTCTTCGCGTTCTTCCGATTCGATGTTAATCGCCATTGCCGGACAAACTGCCTCACACAATTTACACGCAATACAGCGCTCTTCGCCGTTCGGATAACGGCGTTGCGCGTGCAGGCCGCGGAAACGCACGGATTGCGGCGTTTTCTCTTCGGGGAAATAAATTGTGTCTTTGCGGGCAAAAAAGTTTTTGAGCGTTACGCCCAAGCCTTTTACCAATTCGCCAAGCAGAAAGGTTTTTACTAAGTTAGCCATATTTATGTTCCCTCAAAACAGGGATTTCGTTAGGTATTCAAAATCGCTTTGTTCAGACGGCCTCAAGATGCCGTCTGAAACTTATTTCCACAAATTCAGCGGTGAAATCATCCACACGCCCAAAATCACGATGTAGGCGAAGCCGATCGGAATCAGCACTTTCCAGCCCAAGCGCATGATTTGGTCATAACGGTAGCGCGGGAAGGTTGCACGAATCCATAGATACCAGTACAACACTGCCGCCATTTTCACGAACATCCAGAATGCGGAAGGCGTACCGATAAAGCCCCAGCTTTGCGGGAATGGGGACAACCAGCCGCCGAGGAACATCAGCGATGTCAGCGCGGCAATCAGAATCATGAAAATGTATTCGGCAAGGAAGAACAGCGCGAACGCGAAGCCGGAATATTCAACGTGGTGACCGGCAACGATTTCAGATTCACCCTCTGCCACGTCAAACGGCGCGCGGTTGGTTTCGGCAACGGCGGAAATCAGATAGACAATGAAGATGGGGAAGAGCGGCAGCCAGTTCCAAGAGAATACCGAACCGCCCGCGATACCTTTGGCCTGCGCGGCAACGATGTCGGAGAAGTTCATGCTGCCCGACACCATCACGACACACACCAGCGCGGCACTCATGGCGATTTCGTAGGAAATGCTTTGCGCGGAAGCACGCATTGCGCCCAAGAACGAATATTTGGAGTTGGACGCCCAGCCTGCAATGATCACGCCGTAAACCGACAGCGAGGTAATCATCAGGATGTACAAAAGGCCGATATTGATATTGGTCAGCACCCATTCTTCGTTGAACGGAATCACTGCCCATGCCGCGAAAGACGGGGCGAGCGACATAATCGGGCCGATGTAGAACAGGGCTTTGTTTGACAGCTTCGGACGGGTTACTTCTTTAAACAAGAGTTTGAACACGTCGGCAAACGGCTGAATCAGCCCCCACGGGCCGGTTACGTTCGGGCCGACGCGAAGCTGCATAAAGCCGATGACTTTACGTTCGAAATACGTCAGGTAGGCAACGGTCAGAATCAGCGGAATCAGGATAATCACGATTTTGACGATGACGGATACCACCAAGCCTACGGTAATACCCAAATCGCCCAGACCGAGCGTTGCGGCAAAGAGGTTTTGGAACCATTCTTGCATGATCAAGCTCCCGCCAGTTCAATAGTGTCCATCAACGCACCCAGCGCGGCATTTTCGGTATGCAGCGGCAG
>NZ_JBQCXF010000041.1:0-18472 GCF_051956635.1 Neisseria sp. P0022.S010
AAACACGAAGACCGCATGGATACTTTGGGCAAAGTCCGCAATGCCGGTTTGAAAGTCTGCTGCGGCGGCATCGTCGGCATGAACGAAACCCGCGCCGAACGCGCAGGCCTGATTGCCAGCCTTGCCAACCTCGACCCTCAGCCCGAAAGCGTGCCGATTAACCAGTTGGTCAAAGTGGAAGGCACGCCGCTGGCCGATGCCGAAGATTTGGACTGGACGGAATTTGTCCGTACCATCGCCGTCGCACGCATTACCATGCCGCACAGCTACGTCCGCCTCTCTGCAGGCCGCAGCAATATGCCGGAATCCATGCAGGCCATGTGTTTCATGGCTGGTGCAAACTCGATTTTCTACGGCGACAAGCTGCTGACTACGGGCAATCCGGACGAAGACGGCGACCGCCTGCTGATGGAAAAATTGAATTTGTATCCGCTGCGCTTTGAATTGGAAGAAGAATACAAAGCCGTGCAGGAAACGCCCAAAATCAAAGTTGATTATTAACCGCCATCATAAAAGGTCGTCTGAAACTTTTTCAGACGGCCTTTTATCGTTATTCAACATCAAAACTTTCAATCTTCCGTATCCATTCTTCCTTTTCCGCCTCGCTCAAAAACGAAGCGCGGAACGAATTGGCGCACAAGGTTTTGATTTCTTCCACACACAAATCCAAAGCCTCGGCAAGCGCTTCAAAATTGCGGTTCATATAGCCGCCGAAATACGCCGGATCATCGGAATTGACGGTTACCAACACGCCGCGTTGCAGCATACGGCGCAAATTGTGTTTTGCCATTTCAGGGAACACTTTTAATTTCAAATTGCTCAACGGGCAAACGGTCAACGGCATTTGTTCTTTAATCAAACGCGCCATCAACGTCTCGTCTTCTTCCGCCCGTACGCCATGATCGATACGGCGGACATGCAGCAAGTCCAAAGCCTCATAAACATATTCGGGAGGGCCTTCTTCTCCGGCATGCGCTACCGTCAACAAACCCTCCGCCCGCGCCTGCGCAAACACGCGTTCAAACTTGGACGGCGGATGCCCCAACTCGCTCGAATCCAAGCCTACGCCGATGATGTGTTCTTTATAAGGCAAAGCCTGATTTAAGGTTTCAAATGCGCTTTCTTCCGACAAATGCCGCAGGAAACACATAATCAAACGCGTACTTATGCCCCATTGCTGCTCAGCTTCACGGCAGGCGCGAACAATACCGTTAATCATGGTTTCAAACGCCACACCCCGCGCAGTATGGGTTTGCGGATCGAAAAATATTTCCGTATGCACGACATTGTCTTCGCGGCAACGCTCAAGATACGCAAGGGTCAAATCGTAAAAATCCGCCTCGTGCAACAATACGCCGGCACCGGCATAATAAATATCCAAAAACGACTGCAAATTGTGAAAATCATAAGCCTGCCGTACCGCTTCGACATTTTCATAAGGAATCGCTATGTGGTTGCGCTTGGCGATTTCAAACATCAATTCCGGCTCGAACGTCCCTTCGATATGGACGTGCAGCTCGGCTTTAGGCAAGGCTTGGATCAATTGTTTGATATTCATATTTTCTCTGTTTTTCGGTTTATATTTAATATTGAAGGCCGTCTGAAATATTCAGACGGCCTTTGACCATTTATCTGTTAAAAACCATTTTCCATCATGATTTCGCCGGGGATGCGGTTGCGGTGCATGGCGTAGCCCAAATCCATCAGGGCTTGGAAAGTGTCTTTAACCATTGCCGGATTGCCGCAAACCATAAAGCGCGTATCGGCCTTGGTAAACTTGAAGCCGACTTTTGCTTCCAAGCCACCATTCTTCAGCAATTCGGGAATCCGTTTGCCGCTCAATGCGCCTTCCGTTTCTTCGCGCGTGGTAACCGGAACAAAAGTGAATTTATGGAAATATTCTTCAATCAGCGGATGCCCTTTCAAATCGGCAAGGCGTTGATTGAAAATCAACTCATCGGCGTAAGAGACGGAATGCGCCAAAAGCAAACGGTCGAAACGCTGCCAGATTTCAGGCTGCTCGATAATGGAGAGGAAAGGCGCAATGCCGGAACCCGTGCAGAGCATAACCAAATCCTTACCGTCGGGGAAACGCTCGGGCAAGAGGAAACCGGTAGCCGTTTTATCCAGCAAAATGGTGTCGCCCTCTTTCATTGCAGCAAAACGCGCCGACATCGGACCGCCTTCAATTAACACCGCGAAATACTCAAGCGTGTCGGCGTATTCGGCAGATACGACAGAATACGCGCGCCAAATAAAGCCCTCGCCGTCACGGAAACCGAGCCGCGAAAACTGCCCTGCCGAAAAACGGTAGGACTCGGGGCGGCTGATGGCAAAAGTCATCAACTTAGGCGTATGGTGTTTGATCCACAAGACTTTTTCTTCTGTAAACTTGGCTTCTGGAGAAGCTGCCATAATAGGTTTCCTTGATATTCGGTATCAGTTTCAAATAGGGCTTATTATAAAGATTCAAAAGGCCGTCTGAAATATTTATTTTCAGACGGCCTTTAAGATTATTCACGGCGCAAACGGATGCTGATGCCTTTTTGTTCCAAAATCAAATCATTACCGTCAAAACGATAGTTCCATACGCTTTGTTTGCGCAAAAACGCATTTTCCAGCTTCATGTCTTCACACAACATTCTGGTTGCCGCGATAGGGCCAAAATCAATTTTATCCGCACCGATTACATTCGCTTGGAACATCATACTATTGCAACCCATATTGCCATGGGCCTTAGGCATTTCGCTGAAATCCAAATAGGCGTTTTTATCCGCCAACTCTTTTTCAGTGAATTTATTGAAAGCGACAACACGCCATTTGGCGGCTAAAGTAGGCATTTTCATTTGCTGTGATTCAGATGATTTGGCAGAAGAAATATGTGGTTGACTTGATAAAGGCTTATCGGCAGGCGTAGAGCAAGCAGCCAATACAAATGCACCAATCATTGCTGAAATAAGGGTTTTCATGACTCATCCTTTTTTAGAAATCTTCTTTATCGTCTAACTGTACACCAAACGGACAACGGCTTTTTTACTGTCCGCATCAAAAAATAGATATAACTCATCGCAACCATATTTCTGAAATTTATATCCGCTCAAATAGCCGACATAAGGAAAAACTTTTCCATCATCTCGTTTGGGTGTATCCACTAAATTACCGTACTCTTCTTGGAACATTTCATCAATATGGTCGAAACCTTCTTCCAACATACCCTCTGATAATCCGCCAGCATCATCAATCAAATCTCTATCCAATCCATCCCCCTGACATTGTGAATCTGCGGCTTCCTTCAATGCAACCAATTTTTCCAAAGTATATTCGCTGTCCAGATCAATAGGTACATATCCCTGAAGGAATTTTCCATATTTCAGATACAAATTTTTGATGGCATTAAAACAAAGATGATTGATTCTATATACGTTTTCTAACTCTTCCTGCGTATCCTGCCGATAAATATGCGGCGTTTTATACCAAACTGCCTGATCAAAACTCATACCCTGTTTTTCCGCAATCTTTTGCGCTTGTTCCATTATTCTGGTTTTGATTTCAGACGGTATTTCCTTGTTTTCCAAAATAAAAAAACGCCAATCGCCATTAAAACGATATTTACCGTTCTCATCGACATCAAAACAAATACTGTCCTCAAAATTATAACGGTCATGAAATGCCGATGTATGCTCACCTACGCAACCCGAATGAATTTCCGCAGGCTGGACGAAATGTATCCAAAACTCTTCACTGTCAGGACGTATAAATTGAAGATTAAGCGAACAAATGGGTAAAAAATGTTTCGCATGACGCTCTATCTCTTCAGAAAAAACTTCTTCCGGAGAGGGGAATGGACGAATAAATTTTTCAGGGATATTCATCTTAATTACCATAATTTAAAGGCCGTCTGAAAAACTATCCACCTTCAGATGGCCTTTAAGCCTTATTTACAAAGTCGTATCCAATGCTTTGGAAATATCGTTCCAAATATCGTCCACATCTTCAATACCGATAGAGAAACGCAGCAGGCCGATTTTGATGCCCATTTCCATTTTCACATCATGCGGCACGCCGCTGTGGGATTGGGAATAGCAATGATTGACCAGACTTTCCACGCCGCCGAGGCTGGAAGCCATTTTGACCAGTTTCATGTTTTTAATCACGCTGTTTGCCGCTTCACGCGTGTCGTTTTTGAGATAAACCGTCACCACGCCGCCGATGCCTTTGGGCATTTGTGCTTGGGCAAGTTCGTAATGTTCGTGCGACGGCAGGCCGGGGTAGAACACTTTTTCAATGGCAGGATGAGCTTCCAAACTGCGCGCGATTTCGAGTGCGTTTTGGCAATGGGCGTTCATGCGCAGAGCCAACGTTTTGATGCCGCGCAACACCAGCCAGCAGTCCATCGGCCCTGCAATCGCGCCGGTATGCACCATCATGTCGTGTAAAGGCTGCGCCAGCTCTTTGGTTTTGGCTACAACAATGCCCATCAATACATCCGAATGGCCGCACAAATATTTGGTAGCGGAATGGAACACAAAATCGCACCCCATATCCAGCGGCTGTTGCAGATACGGCGTGGCGAATGTGTTGTCGATGCCGACTAGCGCGCCGGCCGCTTTGGCTTTCGTGGCCAGCGCTTTGATGTCTACCAAACGTAAAAGCGGATTGGACGGCGTTTCCAGCCAAACCAGTTTGACATTGTGCGCTTTGAGCAATTCATCCAAATTGTCAGGATTGCCCAAATCGGCAAAAACAACGTTCACCCCCCATTTTTGATAAACATCGACCAATAAATCATAAGCGCCGCCGTAAATATCGGCGACGGCAACAATGGTATCGCCAGGTTGCAAGAATGTGCGCCACACGGCATCAATCCCCGCCATGCCGCTGGAAAACGCAAAACCGGCCGCACCGTGCTCCAAATCGGCAACGGTATCTTCCAAGACTTGGCGGGTCGGGTTGCTCAGACGCGAATAGCGGTAAGGAACCTGCTCGCCGATTTCGTGCAGCGCGAACATACTGTTTTGATAAATCGGCGGCATCAGCGCGCGGTTGTGTTCGTCGCAATCGTAGCTGGAATGGATGGCTTTCGTGGCGAATTTCATTTGGTCTCTGCCTATGTAGATGTGAATAATCGAAGATTTTATCACTATCTGAAAAATAGAAACAATCAATGCAGGCGGATAAAGCAAGTGATATAATCTCGCATTTGCAAATCGGCCGACACGAGCCGATTCCCCTACACGCATCTCAACAATCCTATCATGAAGGACATACAACGCATGAACGCCATTGCAGACGTGCAATCCAGCCGCGATTTACGCAACCTGCCGATTAATCAGGTCGGCATCAAAGACCTGCGCTTTCCGATTTCCCTCAAAAGCAAAGAAGGCGAACAATCCACCGTCGCCCGCCTGACCATGACGGTTTTCCTGCCTGCCGACCAAAAAGGCACGCATATGTCGCGCTTTGTCGCCCTGATGGAAAAACAAACCGATGCTTTGGATTTCGATACACTGCACAAGCTGACTGCCAACATGGTTGCCCTGCTGGATTCGCATTCCGGCAAAATCAGCGTTTCCTTCCCGTTTTTCCGCAAGAAAAGCGCGCCGGTCTCAGGCATCCAATCGCTGCTCGACTATGATGTTACCCTGACCGGCGAAATCAAAAACGGTACATACAGCCACAGCCTAAAAGTGATGGTTCCGGTTACTTCCTTGTGTCCGTGCTCCAAAGAAATTTCCCAATACGGCGCGCACAATCAACGTTCGCATGTGACGGTCAGCCTGATTGCGAATGCGGATGTAGGTATTGAAGAAATCATCGATTACGTTGAAGCACAGGCAAGCTGCCAGCTCTACGGCTTGCTCAAACGCCCTGACGAAAAGTATGTAACGGAAAAAGCATACGAAAATCCGAAGTTTGTCGAAGACATGGTTCGTGATGTGGCCACGGTGTTAATAGCAGACAAACGCATCGAATCATTCGTCGTCGAAAGCGAAAACTTCGAATCGATACACAACCATTCCGCTTACGCTTATATCGCTTATCCTTAAAGTTAAGCCAAATAGCAACAAAGGCCGTCTGAACGTTTCAGACGGCCTTTGGCATAAATTGAACGATAACATGAGACTATCGCTCATGTACGGTTAACTGTAATCCGATATAATTCAAAAGAATTAGACAACTCGCGTAATCTTTAACTTAAATTAAGCCGATTGTTTTCCCCATCATTTATAATGACGGTTTCTCAACGGCATATCCGTGGATATTATGAAAAAATTCCTTTATTTCCTCATTGCATTTTTAGGCTTGAGCAGCTTCGCGTTCGCAGTAGATGCCAATGATTTGCTGCCACCCGAGCAAGCCTTTGTGCCCCAGGTCAATGTAACCGACCAAGGCGTCAGCGTGCAGTTCAAAATCGCTGACGGCTACTATATGTACCAGTCCAAAATCGTTGCAGCGACCGATCCGGACAAAGTCTTGGCCGAACCCAAATTCAGCAAAGGCGAAGAAAAAGAAGACGAATTCTTCGGCAAACAAACGGTTTACCACCATACCGCACAGGTTGACCTGCCTTACAAACAAGCCGCGCCGCAATACAAACTGACACTGACTTATCAAGGCTGCGCCGAAGCCGGTGTGTGTTATCCGCCGGTGGATACTGAGTTTGACGTAAAAGGCAACGGGGTTTACCAGCCGCAAAGCGATGAGCCGGTTTCTGCCAAAGACCGCTTTTTGCAACCGTCCGCCTCTTCAGACGGCCCAATGCCTGCCCAGCCCAGTGCAAACAATCCCGACAGCAGCCGCTTCAAGCTCTCTTGGGATACTTTAAACGCCAACCTGTTGGCGTTTTTTGTCGCAGGTTTGGGCTTAAGCTTTACCGCCTGTATGTATCCGCTTCTGCCAATTGTTTCCAGCATTGTCGTGGGCGATAAAAAAGCCGGCAAAGGCCGCGCGTTTACCTTGTCTATGGTGTATGTACAAGGTTTGGCATTGACCTATACCTTGGTCGGCGTGATTGCCGGTTTGACCGGCGCGCTGTTGACCGTATGGCTGCAACAACCTTGGGTCGTACTTGCCGCCGCTGCGTTGATGGTGGTATTGGCGCTATCGATGTTCGGCTTCTTCAATATCCAGCTACCCAACTCCGTCCAATCCTATTTCCAAAATCAAAGCAGCAAACTCTCCGGTGGTAAAATCGTTTCCGTCTTCATCATGGGTATTTTGTCTGCGCTGATTGTCGGCCCGTGCGTTGCGCCTCCGCTGGCGTTTGCTTTGGGCTATATCGGCCAGACCGGCGATGCCGTGTTGGGCGGCCTCGCGCTTTATGTCTTGGCACTCGGCACCGGCGTGCCGCTCATCATCATCGGCACATTCGGCGGCCATATCCTGCCTAAAGCAGGCGACTGGATGAACTGCATCAAATACGCATTCGGCTTCATTTTGCTGGCCGTTGCCGTATATCTCGCCACGCCGCATCTGCCCTATTTCGCAGTAGTCGGCCTCTACACCTTGCTGATGATTGTTCCCGCCCTGATGCTTTTGGCAAAATCAGGCAAACAAAAAGGCCGTCTGAAAACCGTTGCTGCCGTATTGGGCTTTTTACTGCTGATTGGCGGCTCGTGGTTTGGCTGGCAAAGCTTCAATAAACAAACCACCGCCCTGCACCACTTCTTAACGTTGGTTCCACCATCCGAAGCCGGACAAGAAACCGACCACGGCAAGATGTTTACCGATGTCGGCGAACTTAAAGCCGCTATGGATGCTGCCTTGAAAGCCGACCCAAGCAAGCCCGTGCTGATCGATTTCTACGCCGACTGGTGCGTATCCTGCAAAGAAATGGCCGCCTACACGCTCAACCAGCCGCAGGTACACGAAGCAGTCGATATGCAACGCTTCTTCCAAATCGACGTAACCGCCAACACTCCAGACCATCAGGCCTTACTGAAAGAATACGGCCTCTTCGGCCCTCCGGGTGTGTTTGTTGTCCGCGCCGACGGCAGTCATAGCGAACCCTTATTAGGCTTTGTCAAACCCGATGCCTTCATCGAATGGTATCGCCAAAATGAGAAATAGCCGTCTATAAAAAGGCCGTCTGAAAACAGATTTTCAGACGGCCTTTTCCTATGTTCAAAGATTAAAACTCATCTTGATGCCAACGCGTAGAACGCAAAATGCTGGAATCCACATCTTGAATATTGCGATGGCCGGTAAACGCCATGGAAATATCCATTTCTTTGTACAGAATTTCCAGCGCACGGGTTACGCCTTCTTCGCCGTATGCGCCTAAACCATACAGGAACGCGCGGCCTATCATCGTGCCTTTTGCACCCAAAGCCCAAGCCTTCAAAATATCCTGGCCGCTGCGGATGCCGCTGTCCATCCAAACCTCGATGTCGCTGCCCACTGCGCTGACCACATCAGGCAAAGCTTTAATGGCGGATACGGTATCATCAAGCTGACGGCCGCCATGATTGGAAACGACCAATGCATCCGCGCCGCTTTTCGCTGCCTTTTCCGCGTCTTCGGGTTCCATGATCCCTTTGATAATCAGCTTGCCGCCCCACAAATCTTTAATACGCGCCACATCGTCCCAGCTCAGGCGCGGGTCGAATTGTTCGGACGTCCATGAAGACAGCGAAGACAAATCGCCGACATTTTTAGCGTGTCCGACGATATTGCGGAACGTGCGGCGTTCCGTGTTCAGCATTTTCATGCACCATTCGGGCTTGGTCGCCAGATTGATTAAATTGGCGATGGTCGGTTTCGGCGGTGCGGACAGACCGTTTTTGATATCTTTGTGGCGTTGGCCCAAAACCTGCAAATCGGCGGTCAATACCAAGGCCGAACATTTGGCATCCTTCGCACGCTTAATCAGGTTTTCCATAAACTCGCGGTCGCGCATCACATAAAGCTGAAACCAAAACGGCGCGCTGGTGTTTTCGGCAACGTCTTCAATCGAGCAGATGGACATGGTGGAGAGCGTAAACGGAATGCCGAACTTCTCCGCCGCCCGCGCCGCCAAGATTTCGCCGTCGGCGTGTGCCATGCCGGTAAAGCCCGTCGGCGCAATCGCTACCGGCATTTTCACATCCTGCCCAATCATTTTGGTTTCGAGACTGCGTCCCTCCATATTAACCAATACCTTTTGGCGGAAACGGATGTCTTTGAAATCCGAAGTGTTTTCACGATAAGTAGTTTCTGTCCAAGAGCCCGAATCGATATAGTCATAAAACATACGCGGCATTTTACGTTTGGCAACAAGGCGCAAGTCTTCGATACAGGTTATTTTGCTTAAATCACATTTCATTGTCGATTGCCTCTGTTAAGGTAAAGACGGATGGTTCAGGCCGTCTGAACATTTCAAACAACCCTTTGCTCTGCTCCATCAAAACAACTAAATTTTAAGAATAATTTTGATAATCTATATTACTATCAATATTAAATCAAAACATTTTAACCCTGATATTTGTAGGGTTGATAGCCTTTTTTCAGACGGCCTCAAATCCAAATTACAGAAAAATAAAGAAAATATTTTCCGATTTAAAAATCAACCCATGCCACCATTTAAACAAACAATCAAACCGAGCCGCCACATACTTGACTGAAACACTCAGATATTAGACAATTCCCCCACTAATAAAAACGCCCCACACAGGCAACCACACCATGAGACTGACTACCAAAGGGCGATTTGCAGTAACCGCCATGATAGATTTGGCGATGAACGCGCAAACCGGTGCTGTCAAACTCAGTGCCATCAGCGAACGACAAAGCATATCGCTCTCCTACCTCGAACAATTATTCAGCAAGCTGCGCCGTGCCGGATTGGTTGAAAGCCTACGCGGCCCAGGCGGAGGCTACATCCTTGCCGCGCCCGCCGAGCAAATCAATATTGCACAAATCATTTCCGCAGCCGAAGACCGACTGGATGCCACACAATGCGGCAGCAAAGCAAACTGCCACCACGGCGCTCCCTGTCTGACCCATGACCTTTGGGAAAACTTAAACAAAACCATCAATGATTACCTCAGTGGCGTTACGCTGCAAAGCATCATTGAACAAAAAAACTGCAGCGACAGCAGTCATGTCGTTACCTTTACACACATTCATTAAACCGACCTACGGCAAAGACCGCAGGCAGATGACCCAACGAAAGAGCAAACCATGACCGTCAAAACCCCTGTATACCTCGACTACGCCGCCACAACCCCCGTTGACAAACGCGTTGCCGAAAAAATGATTCCCTATCTGACCGAAACCTTCGGCAACCCCGCTTCCAACAGCCACGCATTCGGCTGGGAAGCAGAAGAGGCAGTCGAAAAAGCCCGCACCGACATCGCCGCACTGATTAACGCCGACCCCAAAGAAATCATCTTCACCAGCGGCGCGACCGAGTCCGACAACCTCGCCATCAAAGGCGCGGCAAACTTCTACAAAACCAAAGGCAAACACCTCATTACCGTCAAAACCGAACACAAAGCTGTGCTCGACACCATGCGCGAACTCGAACGCCAAGGTTTTGAAGTAACTTATCTGGACGTACAAGAAAACGGCTTGGTTGATTTAGACGTACTGAAAGCCGCCATCCGAGAAGACACCATCCTGATTTCCGTAATGTGGGTGAACAACGAAATCGGCGTGGTGCAAGACATTCCCGCCATCGGCGAAATCTGCCGCGAACGCAAAATCATTTTCCACGTCGATGCAGCGCAAGCTTGTGGCAAAGTGCCTGTCGACGTTGAAGCCGCCAAAGTTGATTTGCTGTCTATGTCCGGCCACAAAGTATATGGCCCCAAAGGCATCGGCGCCCTGTATGTACGCCGTAAACCACGCGTGCGTCTCGAAGCCCAAATGCACGGCGGCGGCCACGAACGCGGCTTCCGCAGCGGCACCCTGCCGACCCATCAAATCGTCGGCATGGGTGAAGCCTTCCGCATCGCCAAAGAAGAACTCGAGCAAGACATGGCGCACTACCGCAAACTGCGCGACATCTTCCTCAAAGGCATCGAAGGCATCGAAGAAGTCTATATCAACGGCGACCTCGAACACCGCGCCCCGAACAACCTGAACATCAGCTTCAACTTCGTCGAAGGCGAAAGCCTGATTATGGCAGTGAAAGAACTCGCCGTATCCAGCGGCTCCGCCTGTACTTCCGCAAGCCTTGAGCCAAGCTACGTTTTACGCGCACTCGGCCGCAACGACGAATTGGCACATTCCTCCCTGCGCATCACCTTCGGCCGCATGACCACCGAAGAAGAAGTGAAATTCGCAGCAGAACTGATTAAATCCAAAATCGGCAAACTGCGCGAACTGTCTCCGCTGTGGGAAATGTTCAAAGACGGGATTGACTTGAACTCGATTGAATGGGCAACGCATTAAGATTGATGTCAAACAAAGGCTGTCTGATAAAGTGAGTCTGATTTTTGAATACAGCAAAACACTTTTTATAGACAGTCTTGTAAGCTATTTTCATAGAAAGAATACCATGAAAGTTAAAATTATTAATTTGCCAAATGGTTATAAACGTATTATTTATGGAAAATATTTTGAACAATTTGACTTAGATTACGAACAAGATTTAGACGTATTAAAAAAAGATATTGAATTTGCTTTATCTGTTATTGAATACAATCGATCTATATTCAAAAAATTCTCTTCCTTATTTAAGAATAAAAACATTTTTGTTTATCAAGGAGGGCATCATCTTGATATTATTGATCATGATAAAGGAAGTTTGGAATGGTTAACTATTGAAGATCATTGGACAAAAGATGTTGATGATATCACTGGTTCATGGAAAATGGAGAATTTAGAAATTAGCCGACAAACTCAATATGCAATGCAACTTCTAAAGATTGGTAAAACAAATATTGAGAAAGAAATAAGAAAAATTAAACAAAGGTTCTAAAAAAATGAGTAAATACGGTGGTGAAGACATAATCTATATGAATGATGGTGTATTTAGAAATAAATTAGCCATTCAAGATCCACTTAAATTAGAAAAGGTCGAAAGAGACATTTCTGCTATTTCCGCCCAAAATCTGCTTTTGCAACCCATTACGGGCAATTTCGATTTGGCGCATTTACAGACCATTCATCGCGAACTGTTCGGCGATGTTTATGATTGGGCAGGTGAAATCCGGCGGATTGATATTTCCAAAGGTAATACCCGATTTGCCAATTTTGCTTTTATCGAAAACGAAAGCCGTAAACTTTTGGAGAAGCTGCGAAGCGAAAACTATTTGCAGGGGTTGGATAAAGATAAATTCGCTGAGCGTGTAGCCTATTATTTGGGCGAGTTGAACGTCCTACATCCTTTTCGTGAAGGAAACGGCAGAACATTGCGCCTGTTTATGACACAATTGGCACTGAAAAACGGTTTGCAGATACATTGGCAAAATATCTCCGCCGAACAAATGATTCAAGCCTGTATTCAGGCATACCATGCTGACAGCAGCTTATTGGCACGCCTAATTTTAGACAATTTAGAACTATCGTCTTTTTCAGACGACTAAAACATCAACAAACCACGATATTTTAAGGAAACCACATCATGGCATACAGCGATAAAGTAATCGATCACTACGAAAATCCCCGCAACGTCGGTACTTTCGATAAAAACGACGAATCTGTCGGCACCGGCATGGTCGGCGCACCGGCCTGCGGCGACGTAATGCGTCTGCAAATCAAAGTAAACGATGAGGGTATTATCGAAGATGCAAAATTCAAGACTTACGGCTGCGGCTCTGCCATTGCTTCTTCCAGCCTGATTACCGAGTGGGTCAAAGGCAAAAGTCTGGATGACGCGCTGGCAATCAAAAACAGCGAAATCGCCGAAGAATTGGAACTGCCGCCTGTGAAAATCCACTGCTCCATCTTGGCTGAAGATGCAGTGAAAGCGGCTGTTGCCGACTATCGCAAACGTCAGGAAAACAAATAATCCGATTAGTGGGTGCTTTGTCGGCAGACGTTCACAGGATTTCTGAAAGTCTTAGGATTTTCGGGAAAAGCAAACCTGATGATTTATTCCCATCTCCCTCGGAGGTGGGAAGTCAAGGACACAGAAACCTAATCCTTTTGAAATTGCCGCCAAATTTGAGACTGCCTACCAATCTATCCCCTCTCCCCGCGGGAGAGGGTTAGGGAGAGGGCAATAAGCCGCAGACTTATATTTAGTCGATACGCCTGCAAAATCAAAAGAAACGGCATGCCTTTTCTTGTAAAGAAGAGGGTAAGGACACAGAAACTTAATCCTTTTGAAGTTGCTGCCAAATTTGGGACTGCCTGCAAATCTATCCCCTCTCCCCGTGGGAGAGGGTTAGGGAGAGGGCGATAAGGGTTTATATTTAGTCGTTCTACCTGCAAAATCCAAAATCAAAGAAGACGATATGCCTTTTACCGATGAAGAAGCCCAATCCCTGCTTGCCGTCAAAGGCATAGGCAAAACCGTATTGCAGCGTTTGCAGCAAATGGGTTTGGATGATGTCGCCACGCTGGTGGCAGCGGATTTGGACGATGTTTTGGAACAGGGCGCGAAATTGACCGGCTCGACCTGTTGGAAAAACAGTCCGCAAGCTAAAGCTGCCATTGCCGCCGCAATAGAGTGGGCAAAACAGCGTTTTCAGACGGCCTGAAAATCAAGAGGCCGTCTGAAATAAAAACTGGCAAACAGAAAATAATTGCGAAATGAGGAAAAAAGTATGATTACCATCACAGAAAACGCAGCCAAATACATCAATAACTACCTGACAAAACGCGGCAAAGGCTTGGGCGTTCGCTTGGGTGTGAAAACCAGCGGCTGCTCAGGTATGGCATACAATCTTGAATTTGTCGATGAAGCGAACGAGGACGACCTAATTTTCGAAGAACACGGCGCGCGCATTTATATCGACCCGAAAAGCTTGGTTTATCTGGACGGCACTCAAGTCGATTACACCAAAGAAGGTTTACAGGAAGGTTTCACATTTGAAAACCCGAATGTCAAAGACTCTTGCGGCTGCGGCGAGAGCTTCCACGTTTAAGACATAAAAATGGCGGGACAGTATCAAAACCGTCCCGCCATTTTTTCGCTTCCTGCCTGTTGTAGCTGCCTTTGCCTTTTCTTTTCCGTTCCACCTTGTGTCGGAACAAATCAGATTTCACTAAGGCTTTTAAAGCATTGTCGCGTATTTTGCCTTTATTATGTTGCACTTTACTGCTCATATTCAGTCCTTTTGGTTAAGAATCAGCGGATTATAAGGCAAAATCAGGCTTCTGCCGAAAATTTCACATTAATTATCCCGCCATGTCTCAATATTTCACACTCTTCCAGCTTGAACCCACTTTCGATATCGACGCCGAAAACTTGGAGCAAACCTACCGCGCCTTGGCTGCCCGCTTCCATCCTGACAAATTCGCTTCAGCATCCACCTTCGAGCAAAAACAGGCTGTGATGATGTCGTCCACCATCAACGATGCCTACCGCACCTTAAAAAATCCCATCGACCGCGCTGCGTACCTGTTGAAAATGCAAGGTATCGATGCTGACGCACCTGAACATACTTCTTTCTCTCCGGAATTCCTCATGCAGCAAATGGAATGGCGAGAAACATTGATGGATGCTCAGATGGAACAAAATCATGATGCCATCCGAGCATTGGATCAAGAAATCCAAAATGCACAAAACAACCTATATCAAGATTTGCAACAAACATTTGAACAGCAGGATTATGAATCGGCTGCACAATGGGTACGGCATGGACGCTTTCTTAATAAGCTTCGCAAAGAAATTGCTTCAATCTTATAAAACGTATCGCTTTACGCTATACCAAGTTTTATAGCAAATGACTTTATAAGATACTTTGGCTTTATCTCCACTATTTGAATTTATAGCCGCTTACATCAAACAAAAACCGTATCAGATTTATCTGATACGGTTTTCTTATATTCACTACGATTAGCGTTTTTTACCGGTAACAGTAGCAACAGCCAGGTTTTCGTTACGTTTCAGAGAAACGCTTTCAACACCTTCCGGCAGTTTGATGTCTGACAAGTGCAGAATGTCGCCGGCAACTACTGATGTACAATCCAGCTCCAAGAAAGCAGGAATGTTTGCAGGCAAAGCAATTACTTCAACAGAAGTGTTCAACAGAGATACGCGGCCACCTTGCAGTTTAACAGCTTGAGAGTTTTCAGCGTTAACAATGTGCAGAGGAACGCGGATACGTACAGGTTGATCGGCTTTCACAGCTTGGAAGTCGATGTGTTGAACTTCGCGACGGAATGGGTGCATTTGGAAGTCACGCACGATAACGTCTTTGGTTTCACCGTTCAGAGACAGTTTAATCAAAGCGGTATGGAAAGATTCTTTTTCCAATGCGTAGAATACAGTTTTGTGGTCTACAGCGATAGCAACAGGCTCTTGACCTTCACCGTACAGAATGCCAGGGATTTGGCCTTCGCGACGCAGGCGGCGGCTCGCACCAGTGCCTTGGGCTTCGCGTACAGAGGCTTGAATTTCGTAAGTCATGTTTAATACTCCAATTTAGATAAAATCGTCGTCATCGGCCGCGACCAGCTTAAGACGACATGGGGTTATGGCAGCAACATGCTGCCTGTCATCACTTCTTCATTAAAAAGATATGAGACGGATTCTTCATTGCTGATACGGCGTACCGTTTCAGCCAGCAAACCGGCAATAGTTACTTGACGGATGCGTTCACATTTTTTAGCTGCTTCAGACAACGGAATCGTATCTGTTACAACTACTTGGTCAATTTCAGAAGAAGCAATTCGATTCACTGCTTCACCGGAGAATACTGCATGGCTGGCGTATGCCAATACACGATCTGCACCGCGCTCTTTCAGGGCAACGGCTGCTTTACACAAAGTATTTGCCGTATCGATCATATCATCTACGATCAAGCAAGTACGGCCTTGAATGTCGCCAATGATGTTCATTACTTCAGCCACGTTGGCTTTAGGACGGCGTTTATCGATAATGGCCAAATCAGCATTTAAAGATTTAGCAACAGCGCGCGCACGTACAACACCACCGATATCGGGGCTGACAACGGTCAAATTATCAATACGTTGCTGTTTAATGTCGTTCAACAAAATCGGGGTGGCGTAAATATTATCTACCGGAATATCAAAGAAACCTTGAATTTGGTCGGCATGCAAGTCAACAGTCAACACACGGTCAATACCGGCTGAGTACAACATATTCGCCACTAATTTGGCGGAAATCGGTACACGGGCAGAGCGTGGACGGCGATCTTGGCGCGCATAGCCGAAGTAAGGAATCGCAGCGGTAATACGACCGGCAGAAGCACGTTTGAGTGCATCGGCCATAGTCAAAACTTCCATCAGGTTGTCATTGGTAGGCGCGCAGGTAGGTTGCAAAATAAACACATCGCGACCACGTACATTTTCCAACAATTCAATGGCTACTTCGCCATCTGAGAATTTGGAAACGGTGGCTTCGCCAAGTGAAATATCCAAATGTTTGACAACACGTTGCGCCAATTCCGGATTTGCATTACCGGTAAACACCATTAAACTGTCATAAGCAGCCATATCTTCACCTGATTCAATATTTGATTTACGCTCAGAAAACATTACGCTTCCCTTTGCCCTATGTCCAAGACACTAATTTCGCGATTATACGCGTAAAGACGGGTAAAAAAAAGTTTTTCAGCGTTATTTTTCCCTTAGCGTAAAAAAGCGTGTAAGAAAACTTACACGCTTTTATTTGGCTGGGGAGGAAGGATTCGAACCTTCGCATGCTGGAATCAAAATCCAGTGTCTTAACCGCTTGACGACTCCCCAATAAAGAGTGTTGGCTGGGGAGGAAGGATTCGAACCTTCGCATGCTGGAATCAAAATCCAGTGTCTTAACCGCTTGACGACTCCCCAACAAAGGGTTTGGCTGGGGAGGAAGGATTCGAACCTTCGCATGCTGGAATCAAAATCCAGTGTCTTAACCGCTTGACGACTCCCCAACTTACTAAATCATATAAAACAGCGGATGAATATCTAATCCTTCCACACAATAAGCTTCATATGATTGAGAAACCTGTTGGTAAATTGTATTTGCTTCTTGATGAGATTCACATGCTATAAATAAGCATGCTCCGGAACCGGTCATTAATGCATGACCATATTGGGATAACTCAACATAAGCCTTCCAAACTTCAGGATATTCCTGAAACACAACCGCCTGCATATCATTTTGAAACGGCTGTAACGATTGGAAAGTCGGCATTATGCTGGGTTTGGAATCCCGTGTCAAGCCTTCATGTGCAAAAATTTTAGCGGTCGCTACATGAACAGGTGGCTTAACGATAACATACCATTGTTTAGGGACATCTATTTCAGCCAGTTTCTCACCCACGCCTTTAGCAAAAGCACTTCTGCCAAAAATAAAAAAAGGAACATCCGCACCAAGACTTACGCCTAAATCGATCAGTTGCTGCCTGCTCAAACCACATCGCCACCATTGGTTTAAAACCATTAAGACCGTGGCTGCATCGGAGCTGCCGCCGCCTAAGCCTCCGCCGGTAGGAATCACTTTATCCAGCCAAATTTCAACGCCGTGCGGCACGTTTGCATAGGGCAGTAATAATTTAGCCGCCCGATAAGTCAAGTCTTGCTCAGGCTTAAGCCCTTCAACCGGCGTATGCAGAATAATCTGCCCATCGGTACGCATTTTCAGATGAACGGTATCGTATAAGCCGATCAAACAGAAAATACTTTCCAAATTATGATAACCATCGCTCCTGCGGCCGGTAATCCTCAAATCCAAATTTAATTTGGCCGGCGCTGGAAAGGCTTGGATTTCCGCTGAAACAGACATGGCATCCTCTATTTGCGTGCTGCGCATCGGGTTTGTCCATTTTTATCCAAAGAGTGGTTTACCGTGTCGAACACCAAGCGGATATTAAACTTGGCATTTTCAAGTTGTAGCGTTTTGGGCTGTCCTGAACTATTTAATGTGCGCGATATTGTCCAGTCAAACTGCTCCAGACGGCCGTCAGGCAGGATTTTGTATGGCGCATTGGCAACGCGTTTGCCATCAGCCCAAATATGCAGATATTGAACCGGCAAAGCAAAACCCAAAAGCTGTCTGCTCAATTCTTCAGCCGTTTCCGCCTGATAAACCTTACCCTTACTGTCTACTGCCAATACGCCTTCGCTATCTTGACACAGCTGGCCTACGGTACTACCCAACGGTGTATTAACATCAATGGTTTGAACCGCATTTTGATAAGTCCAGTCGAAATTGGCATAAGAGCCTTTTCCTTCCACTTTGACAGCCAAGCGACCGTCTGCGCTAAAATCCTGCACCTGTTCGGCCGCTTGCCAACTGTTTTGCTGAGGTAAGTTTGGCTGCGCACAGGCAGCCAAAAGCAATAAGGCTGCAACCGATGATAATTGTTTTAAATTCATGGATATTCCTTCATAGGCCGTCTGAAATCAAACGCTTTTCAGACGG
>NZ_JBQCXF010000042.1:0-18409 GCF_051956635.1 Neisseria sp. P0022.S010
TAAAAAAACGGCATTTATCAAGGCCGTCTGAAACTTTCAGACGGCCTCTTTATCAATGGTGATAGCCTTATTCGACAACTATATCGGTAGCAGCAATCGCATTGGCGTATTTCGCCTCTGCTGCCTTAGCAGGCTCAATCATGTTCGCCCTCCGTGTGGCAGTATTTGCACCTGCCTTAGGGGTTTCCGCCGACCTTTGGGCGGCAGACGAACGTTTTGAACAGCGTAGTAACTGTTATGCCTACAAATATCTTGTAAATAAACCCAAAGGTTCGACATACGAACCCAATGAATACAAAATCACTCACTATGTTCCGTAGCATGCTTGCGAGAAAAACGCCGATACTTCGCATCTGAAAGGCTGGGAAGAAAAAGTGCGCGAATTCGATGCCAGACACGGTAATCTGCCGAAAGAGTAAACAACAACCCCATGAAAGAAAAAGCATGACAACCAAACTATATGAATACCTGCAAAGGGAAGCCGATGAAATCCTGATGTATGACGAAGACTACAATATCAATGCCCGTCTGGGACTGACCATATTGATCTACTATACGGGCGGCGGTTCGGTAGCAGGACAGCGTAAGACGCTGGAAGTTTTCGAACGCTTTTATTCGCAGTACCACGGGTATTTGAAAACACACTTTTGGGACGGGATGCGCCGTTTTGCCCGTATCAATTCGAACGCATTTCAAAAAAAAATCGATAAAATGATTCAAAATGCCGAACAGGGGGAAAGCTTGCAGGGTGTGCTGAACTCCGGTCCTTCCAACAGGGCGGCGGAATATGAAATCAAAACCCTATCTGCCCACCCCTTAGGCGGAGTTGATGACCTGTCCTATCTCAGGATCACCTTTCCACTGTCTTTTTTGTCCTCCTCGGAAAAACGTCGCGAGTATGAAAGCTGGATAGAATATCTGTGCAAGAACTTTGATATTTTTCACGGTTATGCCGGACTGAGCATCGTCCTGCCCTACGCCTACCATAAATATCAGTTTTACGAATATTCCGTGACCAAACGCTATTGGGGGGTAACACCTGATTCAGGAGGACATCACGACTCTCTCTGGTACGAGGGCATTAAGTCCGTCAGTTGGTATACCCTTGTCGGCAAAGCGTTCCAAGATAAACTGAACAGCATGGAAATCCAAAACGTTTTAAACCATTATCCGGACATTACGCTGAAGACCTATAACGGCATCATGGTATTCAAAGCAGGAAAATTCCCCGACTTGGGAGATAAAACCAAACCGTTGCCCATTAATTACCTGGTAGTGAACAACCTGATGCGGCCGATACTGACACAAAAGCTGAACGACTCACTACATACTGCTTTCGGCAACGGAAAAAACCGCTACTCAGCTTCCCAAGGCTATTACTGGCTGCATCGTTGGGATAATGCCAATTTTGAAAACGGGATTTTTGATCCTAAAGGGACGAAGCAGGAACTGATGCCTGTTTACCGAGAACGTCCTTTGGAAGCACCTTATGCCGGGATGTGGATACCGGACGATCTTGAGAATGCGATAGAACGACATTTTGAAGAAGGAGAAGTTTTTCCTGATAGGGGAGAGTATTACAAGCACCTTCTAAACGGCACAACGGAAATTGGGAAAGGCTATTGTGTTTGGCGTTTGGTTAAGCGGGACGACGGAGGCAGTGTGCTGGTGGCTTCAGAGTTTTGATTATTTAGGTATCAAACGTAAGTCAAGTTGAAAAACCCAACTTTAATAAAGGCCGTCTGAAAAACCTTTCAGACAGCCTTTTACTTTTAAATTTTGTAAGTGATTGTACTACTGAGCAAAACAGGAGTTAGCAGGCTAAAATACTAGCGTTATGAATTTAACATAATATAAATTAATTTCCTTTTCCCTATTCTTCTACAAATTCCGCTGTTTTGTTCCTATATGTCAAATGAGAATTAATGATACTCAAGAGAGTGTGCTCATAGTACTCCAATTTTTAGTATCAAATCAATAGGTTTTAAGAAATTTATCAGTTTAATTATGCTATAACTCTATCACTTAATTATTTAGTAGTGGAGTAGGGCCGTGGGGACATACCCCAAGCTCTTTAAATTCTTTGCGAATAGAGAAATGCAGTACAAATACTTGGTAATGTAAATGCCACCTAAATTCTAAAAACTAGTAAAAGAGGTCCGTTTTAAGCCATAAGGGACCTGAAAACGGAAAGACCACATATCCTAACCTAATTATTAATATCAGCTTAATAATCAGGTAAGTCTTTCGCGGCTTATCGTATGCAGGAAAACTGCTACAATAAAATAACCATTAATAAACCATCCCTTGAATCTATTCAGTCTACCTGAAACCCAAAAAGCAGCATGCACATGGTTTTACAGAAACCCTGTAAACGGCAAAGCTATCTCTTTAGAAAACGCATAAGGAAAACAACATGAATCTAGCCATCACTGGCTCCAGCGGCAACATCGGCGGTATGGTTGCCCGTCATCTGAGCACACGCGGCCTGCCGCTTATCCTGCCGCTGCGCAACCCCGCCAAAGCGCCCAATCTCATGAACTGCGAGGCGCGACGGTTTGCCTATGGCGATTTGGAGCTTGCTAAGCAGGCTTTAAATGGGGTGGACGTGCTGTTTATGGTGTCCGCCGCCGAAAGTCCGATGCGTGAACAGGAGCATTTGACTCTGGTGCAGGCTGCTTCGGAAGAGGGCGTGCAACACATTGTCTATCTCTCTTTTGCTCAAGCAGCGTTGGACAGCACCTTCACGCTGGCGCGTACCCATGCGGTTACCGAAAATGCAATCCGGCAAACGAATATGCGCTACACCTTTCTGCGCGACAATTTTTACAGTGAGATGATGGCAACGATTGCCAACGCAGACGGCATCATCGCAGGCCCTGCTGATGATGGGTGCATTGCCTGCGTTTCACAGCGCGATGTCGCCCAAGCAGCGGCAAACATTATCGCCGACATCGCATACGGCAACCACCGCCACGACAATCAAACCTACACGCTGACCGGTTCCCAATCATTAAACTTCGCTGAAATAGCCGCCGTCTTAACCGAAATTACCGGCAAACCGCACTGCTACCACAATGAAACTGTGGAAGAAGCCTTCGCCAGCCGCAAAGCTGAGTATCCTGACACGCCCGATTGGCAGATTGAGGCATGGGTTTCCACCTACACCGCCATTGCTAAAGGTGAACTTGCCGCAGTTTCAGACGACCTGCCACAGTTGTTGGGACGTGCACCACTTAATTTTGAAGACGTAGTAAGGGCACAATATGCAAAATAATCTTGTCCCGTTTATCGAATTTCACGGCGCAGGCAAGCAGTATGATGGCAAATATGCTGTGCGCGATTTGGATTTAACCATTTATCAGGGGGAATTTTTCGTGTTGGTGGGCGGTTCGGGCAGCGGCAAATCCACCACGTTGCGCATGATTAACGCGCTAATTGAACCGACCGATGGCAACGTTTATCTGCACGGCAAACGGATTAAAGACTACGACATCCGCCAGCTCCGCCACCAAATTGGTTACGTATTGCAGCAAATCGCCCTGTTCCCCACGATGACTGTAGCGGAAAACATCGAACTCATGCCAGACGTACTTGGCTGGCCGAAAGCAGAACGCAAAATGCGTGTGAATGAATTATTGGAGCTGGTGGAACTTGACCCCGCGCACTACCGCGACCGCTATCCGCACGAACTTTCCGGTGGTGAACAGCAGCGCATCGGCATTTTGCGCGCCATTGCCGCCAAGCCCCAAGTGCTGCTGATGGACGAACCGTTTTCCGCACTCGACCCGCTGGTGCGCACCGTGCTGCAAGACCAAATTGCTATGATTCACCAGAAATTCGGCACCACTATCGTTTTCGTTACCCACGATATGCAGGAAGCCGCCAAACTCGCTTGCCGTATCGGTGTAATGCATAACGGCAAACTGGTACAAATCGGCACACCTGAAGAAATCAAAAAGCAGCCGGCAAACGATTATGTGCAATCTCTGTTTTCCAGCGCCGACGCCCCCGATGCCGAACGCATCATCCACCAATTCTTGCGGTTGGATAAACAGGGACAGGAAGCTGTGAGAAGGGCGGTGTTATGATGGTGAAGGCCGTCTGAAACCTCTTTCAAGGTGCTAACACCTTGCTGTAAAGCAAACATAAACATCTATTATTCAACATACTAACTATAAAATTTAAAACTATGTTCTCATCCCTAAACGTTACTCCGGCAGAACTCTGGCAAATGCTGCTTACGCATTTATGGCTTTCCGGACTGGCTTTGCTCGCGGCAGTGGCGATTGCGGTGCCTGCCGCCGTGTTGTTTGCGCGCAGACAGCGGGTAGCGGAAGCGGTATTGCAGTTCACCAATATATTGCAAACCATCCCGTCTTTGGCGCTGCTGGGCTTGCTGATTCCGTTTGTCGGCATCGGTTCGCCACCCGTCTTGATTGCGCTCACGCTATACGCACTGTTGCCAATTTTTCAAAATACCTATTTGGGGCTGACTCAAATTGACCAATCGATTCAAGATGCGTACACCGCATTCGGGCTATCGCGCTGGCAATCATTGTGGCGGATTGAGCTACCGATGGCGTTGCCTGCCATGATTTCGGGCATCCGCACAGCGGCAGTGCTGATTGTTGGCACGGCAACACTGGCGGCGTTAATCGGCGCAGGCGGCTTGGGTAACCTGATTCTGCTCGGTATCGACCGCAACAACATGACGATGACGTTTACCGGCGCATTGCTCTCCGCGTTACTGGCTGTCGGCGTAAGCGGCATTATCGGACTATTGCAAAAATCGCGACGCAAGTTGCCGATTGTTCTTGCATTGGCGGTGGGCTTAGGCGCACTCGGTCTGTCGCAGATTTCATTTAGGCCTGCCACAAAAAACGTGGTGATTGCCGGCAAAATGGGGAGTGAGCCGGATATTCTGATTAACATGTATAAATTCTTGATTGAACGTGAAAATCCGAACATGAAAGTCACAGTTAAACCTAATTTTGGCAAAACCACTTTCCTGTTTAACGCACTGAAAAGCGGTGAAATCGACATTTATCCTGAATTCACCGGCACAGTGCTGGAAGCCTTAGTACAAGTACCACCTGAACAGAAGAACCGCCATCTGTCGCCAGATGAAATCTATCAACAGGGCAAACAATTATTGGCGGAACAATATCAGTTAGAGTTTCTACCACCGATGTCTTATCAGAACACTTATGCGTTGGCAGTCAAAGAAAGCTACGGTGCATCGCACCAACTGAAAACAATCAGCGACTTGAAGCAGGTAGCGCCCGATATCCGAGCAGGTTTCTCACTGGAATTTATCGACCGAGCAGATGGCTATAAAGGCATGCAGGCTGCCGGTATCACGCTAAAACATATTGTTAGCTTGGAACCAGCCTTACGCTATACGGCATTGTTGAATGACAAAATCGACCTAGTGGAAGCCTTTTCCACCGATGCAGAATTGAAACAATATCAATTGCGCCTACTGAAAGATGATATTTCCCTGTTTCCAGCCTATCAGGGCGCACCGCTGATGAAAGCAGAATTTGCCGAGAAAAATCCTCAAATTGTGACCGCACTTAATCGACTGGCGGGAAAAATTAGCGAAGAGGAAATGAGCGAGATGAACTACCGCGTGAAAGTGCAAGGCGAAAGCGCGGAAAATGTAGCGCGGGATTATTTGGAGAAAAATGGGTTGTTAGGAAAGTAAAATTGGCAGTAGGCTACCTGAAAGCATCAGATTCTTAGGGAGGTATTATGAAAGCCGTAAAAATCTACCAAGCCGGCGGTCCGGAACAACTGATTTATCAAGACGTGCCAACACCTGATATCAAAGAGGGGTGGTCACTGGTAAAAATCAAAGGCTTCGGCATCAACCATTCCGAGATTTTCACGCGTGAAGGCAAATCGCCGTCTGTCCAATTTCCGCGCATCTTGGGCATTGAATGTGTAGGCGAAGTGGTGCAAAGTTCCACACCCGCGCTGGCGGTTGGACAAAAGGTCGTCTCTATTATGGGCGAAATGGGGCGCGCCTTTGACGGCAGCTACGCCGAATATGTGTTGCTGCCCAACGAGCAAATTTACCCCGTTCATACCGATTTGGATTGGACGACCCTTGCCGCAATTCCCGAAACCTACTACACCGCGTTCGGCTCATTACAACAGCTTCGTATCGAGCCGCAAGATCGTGTGTTGGTGCGTGGTGCAGGCAGCGGCGTGGGCATAGCCTTTGCACAGCTGCTTAAAGCGCAGTTTCCGCATATCGAACTGCACGGCTCAACGCGTAATCCTGCTAAAGCTGCCCGTTTGCAAGCGGTCGGATTTGACGGAGTAATTACTGAAGTCGATGGCAAACTACAAACCGACCAAAACTATGACAAAATTCTGGAATTGGTCGGGCCGGCAACTTTGCGTGATTCTTTCTCCCACATCAACGAACACGGTATCGTCTGCAATACAGGGCAGCTTGGTAACGTGTGGGGCGTGAACGATTTTGATCCGATTGTCGAACTCAAAAACAACAGCTATCTCACCGCCTTTTATTCGGGCAATGTGTCGCAAGCCAAGCTGGATGAGATGTTTGACTATATCCGGCAGTTTAATGTGAAAATCTTAATTGAACGCGTGTTTACATTGGAACAAGTTTCCGAAGCCCACCGTTTTTTGCAAAGCGCGGACGGATTCGGAAAAGTGGTGGTAGTCAATGAATAGGGCTATCTAAAATTCTATCAAAGAAATTTAATCATGCTTTGGAATAAAACTGTGATCTGAATTAGTTTATAGATATTGATAAAGAGAAGGCCGTCTGAAATTCTTCAGATGGCCTTTTATATTTGAATTCTGTAAGTGATTGTACAACTAGAAGAAACAGGACTTAGCAGGCTAAAATACTAGCGTCATGAATTTAACATAATATAAATTAATTTCCTTTTTCCTATTCTTCTACAAATTCCGCTTATTGTTCCTATATGTCAAATGAGAATTAATGATACTCTAGAGAGTGTGCTCATAGTACTCCAATTTTTAGTATCAAATCAATAGGTTTTAAGAGAAATTTGGATACTTAGTTTTACTGTATCTCAACCACTTAATTATGGAGTAGTGGAATAGGATAGAAGTTATCAAGCTAAGACAGAGTACCTTCATCTTTTGAAAAAGTTAAAAAGTAGGGTACAGATTAGGTTAAGATAATAGCGATTGTCTAAACTTATTCCACCCAGTTTGGGGGTTAGGTTCTTGCCAATTTTTTATCCCATACGGCAATAGACTTTCAGCACATATTATAATCGAGGGTGTTACTTGCATTGTCATAATATGCCTGAGAAAAGCAGCTTGAAATCCAATTTCCAAAGTCCAAACTGCTTTTTCCAAATTTCAGACGACCCAATTATTCGCACGCTGCCAGCACCAAATCGTTTAACTTCGCTTGCGCGTATCAGGCACGGCAGGCCTTCGATAAAGCCCGCACTTAAAAACACGACGGTCAGTTCGCGTTCGGGATCGACCATATAGAACGTCGAACCGCCGCCCAAGCCGGCGAAGGCGTTCGGATTGGCCAAATAACCACATACGTTCGGCATGTGCCCTGTACCGGGCACAAAACCGCCGTGCAGTCCATAATGGGCTTTGAGTGGGGTAGGTGCAATTTGTCGCATTCACCTTTAAAAATCAGGTTGTCCATATCGCAGCAGTGATTTTGCGCGGCATAGTTTGCCATGGCAGGAGAAAGGATGCGTACGCCTTGTCCGATTTTGTACAGGCGCAGGTTTTCGGCGAAGCGGTGAAAATCGTCAATCGTGTAAAAGGCGTTACCAGCGGGGATTTGGTAGTCGTCCGCCACTTGGCTGTTGAGCAGGTTTTCTACCATCTGCCGACATTCTTATGTAACGATGTGATTAGAAATCCACAAGTAGAAAAATACTTAGCTGACTACCAAGCACATTTAGAAAAAGTATTCGGTTAATTGCAAAATATTCGTTTAGAAGGTGAGCATTTTGGCTCACTTTTTTATTTTTTACATCTATTTCCAGCTGCTTTTGCGTTTTCAGGCTGCCTTAAATCAGCAAAGGCTACCTGAAAATCCGGTTTTAAAACGAAGACCCTTCCTGTTGCAGAAATTCCAACTCTTCCGCCGTGCTGTCGCGGCCGAGTACGGCGTTGCGGTAGAGATGCCGTCTGAAACGCCGCCGTATTGCCATTGCCGCCATGGGGAAATATGATGAGTATCCGACTTGCGGATAACTTTAATGAAAACCCTTTATGAACAAAATCAAAAGCTTCCTATCGTCATGACCGCCAGCAAACAACAAACCATCGCTGATACCGCCCGCCGCCTGTTCCGCGAACACGGCTTTTCCGCCGTATCCGTAGGCGGAATCTGCGCCGAGGCTGCCGTCAGCCGCGTTACCTTTTACAAATATTACAGCGGCAAAAACGCGCTCTTGCAGGAAATCGTTACCGAACAGAAAAACCGCGTCCGCGCAGAATTCGAAAACCTGCTCGCACGGCAATGCAGCCTGCGCGAAGCCGCCGAAGCCGTGTTCGCCCTACAAAAACAATCGTTTGAAGAGCTCTATTCCGTCGCCTTCCTGCGCGACATCGAAGAAAACACCGATTTGGAGCTGGAGCGGTTTTTCCATGAGTTGAACGAAGAAAAATACGCCTTTATGCGCGGCTTCTTCCACACACTGCAACAACGCCGCCTGATTCAGCCCGATTTGCCGGTGGAACTCATCGACCTGTTCATCCGTCAGGCGGATATATTGATGCGCCATCCGCAACTGGCCGCGCTTTATGCCGCTGCGCCGCAAAAGCTGCCGCAAGACGTATTAGGATTGCTGCTGCACGGTTTGGCGGGAGAGGAAGGAACGGGTGAGGAGATTGATTTTTTGGGGAAGATGAAAGGGATTTGCTGAATTTCTCATAAAACGTCGTCTGAAAACGAATTGTCGATTTTCAGACGATGTTTTAATTAGGTGGCACTAGATTGGCACTAAATGCCACACGATTCTTTGTCGGTTACTTGGGATTTGGAATGGCAGCAAGTGGATTGGGTGGGGAACTGCATGGGTTTACCCCGATGTAAGCAGATCAGACAGGGAACGGATTTAGTGAATTTGTCAGCGGAACATCTGCAAGCACATGCCTGCAATATTGGACGAAATCGGGCTATTTATATCGTCGTCAAACGCGATGGCGATGCCCTACGCCGCCGCCCGTTCGCGCACGCCAGCACTTGCCCACACCAGTGCCTGCGGATAGCGCGCCTGCCATGCGCTAATGTGAGCGTAATGGATTTTGTTGGGCGAGACCAAATGCCTTACTTCGCCCAGCGCGTCGATTTGCGCGAACAACTCGGGCGCGGGGTCGATGGGCGAGTGGCACCACAAACCGCCATCCGCGAGCCGCACCACGGCCATGCGGGTGCTGAACGGGATTTTGACGCCGAGCGGAAACGCCATGCAGATTTCGCCGCCGTCGGTAATCCAGATGTTTTGATCGAAGGGTTTGAGGGTGTTCAGCGGGTGGTAGAGATGGATGGCGGACTTGGGGTGTTCTTTTCAGGCTGTGTAATCTTCAAATTCCCAATCAAAATAACGTATGAGTTGGTAGGTCGTGCATTTATGCCCGACCTACGGTTTCGTCCCCGCATCATCCACCGTTTCTTCCAGCCACAGCCGCACGGTTTTGCCTTTGACAAAATCGGCGTTGCCTTCAAATATGCGTTTTTCGCAGACTACGCGGTAGTCTCGCTCTTGGATATCGCCGTTGTTTTGGTGGCGGGTGGGCAGAGCTTGGCACTTGCCTGCGTCGGCAAATTTGGCGTGCAGGTCTTTCAGACGGCCTTTGGGTACGGCGGGATGCGGTTTGTTTTGTTTGATGAGCAGCAGGACGCGCTCGAAGTTGCGGGTGAGGGCGGGGTGTTGGTCGGGGATGGGGACGTGGGTTTTTTGGTAGCGCGGGTTGATACGCGCGGCGATGCCTTCAATGATGGCTTCAGTATCTACGCCTGCCAAATTGGTTAACACGACAATATCGGTGCCGTCGCCTTCGTAGCGGCGCAGCTCGGTGCTGAAGCCCTGCCATGCGCCGGGGTGGCCGCTCATGGGGCTGCCGTCGGGAGCGGGGACGAGCGACCAGCCGAAGCCGTAGGGGTAGCTGTCGCCGTTGTTGAGGCGGGCGGGGGTGAAGATTTCGCGCCAGGATTCGGGCTTGAGGATTTGGCGTGCTTCTACGGCGGCGAGCCAGCGGCGGTAGTCGTGTAGCGTGAGATAGAGCGAGCCGTCGGCGGTTTGGTTGTGGTAGGGGGCGACCCATTCTTGGTTTTTCAGGCTGCCGTCAGCGTCGTCAAGCTCATAACCTGCGGCGCGGTGTGGGACGATGTCGCGCTCGCTGATCACGCGGGCGGAAGTCATGCCCAGCGGGGCGAACACGCGCTCTTGCAGGATTTCGCCGTAGTGTTTGCCGGAGACGCGGGTGATGACGGCGCCGAGGACGGCGTAGCCGTTGTTGCTGTATGCCCAGCGGCTGCCTAGTTTGAATTGCAGCGGGGCGGTGTAGATGCGGCGCAGCATTTGTTTTTCGCTGCTGTTTTGCTGCCAGTCGGTTTCAGTGTTGCCGATGCCGCCAGTGTGGTTGAGCAGGTGGCGGATGGTGATGGGCTGCCAGCTTTTGGGCGCTTCGGGCAGGTAGGCACGCACGGATTGGTCGAGGTGGATTTTACCGTCTTCCACCAACAGCATCACGACGGCAGCGGCGAACATTTTGCCGATGGAGGCCGTCTGAAACACGGTGTCGGCAGAGACGGGGATTTGGTGTTCTACGTTTGCCAGCCCGTAGCCTTGTTGTTTGACGATGTTACCGTTGCGGTAGATGCCGACGGCAAGGCCGGGGATTTTTTGCCGCTCAAGCTCGGCTTGGGCGAAGTCGTCGATGGGGTCGGCGAGGGCGGGGAGGGATAGGGCGAGTAGGAGAGGGAGGATGAGGTTTTTTTTCATGGGATTGCCTTTTGGGTTGGGACAGGGTAAGCCGTAGGCGGTAAATTGGTAATATTCGGCAAGGCGCGCGGCGGCTTTGCGGCTGCCTTGTTCGGCTTGTGTGGTTACGGCGGCAAGGTCTTGCGGCAAAATGTCAAAATACTGCGGCGTGGCGGGAGGCGTCGGGTTAGTAGTTTTTTGCCAGCTCGGCCAGATGCGGCGACAGGGTTTCGCCCGCCTGCGCGGCTTGGTAGGCAAGATAAGCGGCTTGGTATTTGTAGTAACCGTCGTATTGCTGTTGAGCTTGTCGCAGCAGGGTTTTGCCGTTGGGCTGTTCGGTTTGGTCGGGGGCTTGGCTGGGGCTGGCGGTCATGGCGGGCGGCTCGTGGATGTTTGGATTGGAATCGGTGCAGGCGGCGAGCAGGATAAGGGCTGTGATTAGGGGTCGCATGGGGTTTTCTTTCGGGCGGGGCTGCTTTGATGCTGGCGGATTCGCATTTGAAGTGTAACTTTCCATAACAGAAAAAGGTGAACTGGCCCCCAAATCTTGGACGCTCATAAAAGCCTTTTCAGGCGCTCTGTGTAAGCTGGGTTCTGTATGCGACAGGACTCAGCTTTTTCAATTTCAAACTGCAACGCTCCCGGTTGTAGTAATCCATATAATCATCTATCTGTTTCATCAATTCGTCCACCGTCAATTCTCCTGCGTTATAGAAACACTCCGTCTTCAACACCGCAAAGAAGCTTTCCATCGGCGCATCGTCCCAGCAGTTCGCCTTACGCGACATGCTTTGAACCATGGAATGCTCCGCAAGCAATTCCCTATACCCCGCCGTACGGTACAGCACACCTTGGTCGGAATGCAGCATCGTTCCCTTATCAGTCAGACGGGGTGCGGCTTTTTCGAGCATTTCCTTCACCATTTCGCTGTTAGCATTGCGTCTCATGGCGTAGGCGACGATCTCGCGGTTGAACAAGTCCAAGATTGGCGAGAGGTACAGTTTGCCGTCGCTCCCTTTGAGTTCGGTCACGTCGGTCAACCATTTTTCATTGGGCTTTTGGGCTTTGAACCGGCGTTTGAGGAGGTGTTCCAATACCTGTCCCGCCACTGCACCATCGCCGAAATCGCCAAACAGCTTAATCGCCACAAAAGCACCATCAGCCGCGAAATCAAACGGCACCGTACCCAAGGGCAGCAATACAGCGCCGAAAAATCACAACGGCAAAGCCGGCTGACCAAACAGCGCCGGCGAAAACCTTACAAGCTCGATTCGCAGCTGATTCAGTACATCGACACCCTTATCCGCCGCAAACTCAGTCCCGAACAAGTATGCGCCTACCTGCATAAACACCACCGGATCACACTCCATCACAGCACCGTTTACCGCTACCTTCGGCCAAGACAAAAGCAACGGCGGCACCTTGTGGCAACACTTCAGAATATGCAGCAAAACCTACCGCAAACGCTACGGCAGCACATAGACCAGAGGCAAAGTGCCCAACCGCGTCGGTATAGAAAACCGACCCGCCGTCGTCGACCAAAAAGCCCGCATCGGCGATTGGGAAGCCGACACCATCGTCGGCAAAGGACAGAAAAGTGCATTATTGACCTTGGTTGGACGCGTTACCCGCTACGCCATCATCTGCAATGAGTTCGGAAACTGCGTGCATCGCAGGGCGACATAAATTCTGGTTATGCGCCAGGATACATTGATAATCGACGCAATAGGTGTGGTAATCCTCGACCTCAATGTTGTAGACAGTGGTGCGGCAGCGGCGGTAATGTCGTTGTCCGAGCAGGTTCTCGTTGTTCGGTACGTCTGCCCAATCCAATGTCGGGCGATTCAGTGATTCGTCAGTTAGAACCATCTCATAGCTGTTGCCTAAATTCGACTCTTTCCAGCCGTAAGCCAGGTTGGTTGGCTGTGCCCATTTAAAAGCGGTATTTGAAGCCCAACACTGCGCTGCGCGCTTCGCCGTAGGCGAGGAAGGTGGAAAGCGTACGGTAGCGGGTGTTGAAGACATTGTTGACGTTTAAGGTGGCTTCGGAGTTTTTGCCGATGTGGTAGGCGGCCATCAGGTCAACCAGGGTGTAAGCTTTCTGGGTGGCAGACTTGCGGGCGCGTTCGAGCGAGGGAGCGTCGTTTTCGTCGGCCAGCGCGCTTTTGTTGATGTTGCTGGTTTTACTCTGCCAGCGCAGGCTGCCGCCGAGGGTGAGACGCTCGTTCAAATCATAGGTGGTGGCGAGTTTGATTTGGTGGCGCGGCAGGTCGGCTTCGTAGGAGTCTTCGCCGCCTTTGCGGTTTTGCACGGTGTAGCCTGCGCTGACGAACCAGTTGTCGTTAATGCGGCCGGCAGCTTCGGTTTCAAAGCCGCGTGTGCGGATGTTGTCTTCGGAGACGTAGTAGTCGCCGCTTTCCACGTATTTGGGCATGCCATTTTTACGGGTGTCAAAGAGGGCGGCGGAGACGTTGAGGCGTTGGTCGAAAAATTCGCCTTTGAGGCCAACTTCGATGTTGCGGCCGGTGGTGGGCTTGAGGAATCGTCCGTCTTGGCCTTTGTCGAACACGGGCTCGAAGGAGGTGCCGTAGCTGGTGTAGGCGGAGAGTTGGTCGGTGAGGTCATACACGGCGCCGATGTAGGGGGTGGCTTTGCTGCGGTTTACTTTTTCGTTTGTGCCTTCAACGTGTTCGGCTTTCTGCATGGTGATGCGGCTGTACCGTGCGCCGCCGATCAGGGCGAGGCGCTCGGTGGGGCGGAAGCGGGTGGCGAAGTAGCCGCCGAACTGGCGGGCTTGGATGTCGTCGTCGGCGGTGTATTCGTAGTCGGCGGGGTTGGCGGGGCGCAGGCTGTGGTCGTTCAGGAAGTCATGCAGGCCGAAGGCGTTGTCGTAACGGGCAAAGCGGCTGGGGGCGCGGTTTTTGGTGTTGAAGCCGCTGATGCCGAACAGGATGTCGTGTTTGCGACCGAGAAGGTTGTATTTGCCGTCCACCGAGGCGACGAAGCTATGGGTGGTGCTTTTTTCGCCGGAATCGGTTTCGAGCAGGTCGATTTGGCGGGTGTCGTGGTCGGTTTTCATCGCCGCGTAGCCCTGCCGGTCGTGTATGGTGTTGCGCGTCCAGTTGTATTCGAGCTTGGTTTTCCAATCGGGTGAGAAGCGGTGGCGTACTTCGGTGAACACGTTGCGGCTGCTGTATTTGTAGGATGTGCCTTTAGGCGAATTGTTGGCGCGGCGGCTGATTTCGTTTTTCAGCGGGTAGCCTTCGCTGTCGTAGGCGGTGGGCAGGAAGATGGGGGTGTCGGTTTCGCGGCGGTTTTGCAGCTGGGTGCCGACGGAGAAGGTGGTGGCGGGGGCGGCATCCCATTCGGCCACGGCATAGAGGCTGCTGTTGCGCATTTTCGCGTCTTCAATTTGATAGCCGCTGCGGTCATGCCCCGCCACGATGCGAGCGCGCAGGCTGCTGCTGGCGTTCAGGCTGCCTGAAACATCGCCGCTCACGCCCCGGCGGCTGTGGTTGCCGGCTTCGGTGCCGATTTCGGCTTTGAAGTCTTTGGTCGGACGTTTGCGCACTAGGCTCACCTGCGCGGAGGGGTCGCCCGTGCCGCCCAAGAGGGCAGACGCGCCGCGCAGCACTTCCACGCGGTCGAGCGCACGGGTATCCACGCCGCCCCAACCTGTCCACGAGTCTTTGCTGAAACCGGAGCTGCGGTAGGGTACGCCGTCCATCTGGAAGTTTTTCACTTCCATGCCGCGCGAGTGCAGGCCGGCATAGCGGTCGCTGCCGCCGCTGCCGCTTTTGACGGTTACGCCGTTGGCCTGCTCCATCACTTTGCGCAGGCTGTCGAGTTTCCAGTCTTCCATCTGTTTAGAGGTGGTTACGCTCACGCTCTGCGGCGTTTCGCGCAGGGTTATGGCGATGCCCAGCGGGGCGTAGGTGCCGCCGGTGGAATAGCCTTGGTTGAGCGTGGCGGGTTTTGTGCCGGTAACGGTGACCGTATCCAAGGTGGCTTCGTCTTCGGCAAAGGCAAACAGCGGCATCAGCGCCAGCGCGAGCAGAGTGGGACGGCTTTTCGGGTATTTCATAAGGATGTCCTTGGTGGTGGTTAAAGTTGAGAACGATAGCGATTATACTTTTTCCGCATTGTTTTTATAAGTTTTGTTTGAATTTGTTTTACAGAAGCACGCAGAGGCCGTCTGAAACGGCTGTTCAGACAGACGGCCTTTTCCGTTTGTGCTCCAGCGGACGGCCTGCGGTTGAGACACGCCGCAAAGCGTGCTAAAAGGCGGCCTTTCCCGTTTGAACCGATTGGAGTTCCCATGCCTACCCGCCGTGAATTTTTATTGTCTACCGCCAGCGCGACCGTGTTGCTTACCGTGGGCGGCTGCGCTGCGTTGGGCGGCGCGTTGGATAATGCCGTCGAATCGGCCGCCGCCGTAACCTGCGTGTTTGGCGACGGGATGCGGCTGGTGGCGGTGGCGGTGAAGTACCGCGCCGATGTGTCTGCCGCCGTGCTTGAGCCGTCGCAATACGGCGTGGCGGGGCGCACGGTGGAGCGCGTTTATGTGGCGCAAAGTACCGCTGTATCAGGGCAACGGCGCGATTGCGTGGGCGTCACCCGAATTTCAGGCGCAGCATCCCTGCTTTGTGATTGCGCCCGAGTTTGACGAAATTATTGTGGACGATACCAGCACCGCGTCCAACTATCTCGATGCCACTATCAACCTAATCAAACACTTGAAAACCAAGTTACCCATCGACGGCAAACGGCTCTACACCACCGGCCAGTCGGGCGGCGGCATGATGTCGATTGCGCTTCGTTTGCGCTTCCGTCAGCGGACGGTTGCGGTGGGCTTTGCGCATAATGCCGTCCAGTAACTGATGCTCTTTCAGATGTTTCTGGTTTTCCTCACTGTCATAGCCTTTGTTGGCATAGACGGTCTTACCTTCGGCTATCCCTTCCAACAAAGGAGACAGGTGGTTGCACTCATGGGTATTGGCGGGGGTGATGTGCAGTTTCTCGATATAGCCTTCCCCATCGGTACGGGTATGTTGTTTGTAACCGAGTTTGTAGAGGCCGTTTTTCTTTGTCCAACGGGCATCTTTGTCCTTACCCGGTGTGGTTTGGCCGCTGACTTGTCCTTCTTCATCGACTTCTATAGCCTGACGCTGTTTGCTGCCGGCGGTCTGAATAATGGTGGCGTCAATGACGGCGGCGGATGCTTTCTCTATTTTTAAGCCTTTTTCGGTCAATTGTCGGTTAATCAGTTCCAGCAATTCGGACAGGGTGTCGTCTTGCGCCAGCCGGTTGCGGTAGCGGCACAAGGTGCTGTAATCGGGGATGCTCAGTTCGTCAAAACGGCAAAACAGGTTGAAATCGATGCGGGTAATGAGGCTGTGTTCGAGTTCGGGATCGGAGAGGCTGTGCCATTGTCCGGGCAGGACGGCTTTGAACATGGACAGCAGGGGATAGGCGGGACGGCCGCGGTGGTCTCTAAGGTAACGGGTTCTTTGACGGTTCAGGTATTGTTCGATCGGTTGCCAATCAATCACCTGATCCAACTTCAATAGTGGGAAGCGGCCGGTGTGTTTGGCGATCATGGCTTGGGCGGTTTTCCGGAAGAAGGTGCTCATGAGAAATCCCCTAAATGTCTTGGTGAGAATTTAGGGGATTTTTGGGGGATTTTGCAAAGGTCTCATGCCGTCTGAAAATCTTCAGGCGGCCTTTTTGTTTTTAGATTCTGTAAGTGATTGTACTACTGAAAGAAACAGGAGTTAGCAGACTAAAATACTAGCGTCATGAATTTAACATAATATAAATTAATTTCCTTTTCCCTATTCTTCTACAAATTCCGCTGTTTTGTTCCTATATGTCAAATGAGAATTAATGATACTCAAGAGAGTGTGTTCATAGTACTCCAATTTTTAGTATAAAATCAATAGGTTTTAAGCTGCTTAATTTACCACTTTCCCCCTGTATGGTGGAATAGGGCAGGGATAAATGTCTCTTTATCCCTTATTTCAACCGCTCAGACGGCCTTTTCCCCATTCATCCCATTCGCTTTACCATCGGTATTATCCCCGTTATCATACAGTGTTCATCGTCAGTCGGATATTACCCTTATGACCGCCCGCCAATCCTACCACCTTACCTTTGCCCGTTTTTCACCTTCACTTTCAGTCCGCTCCTTCAGCGCATCCGAAGCGGTCAATACCGCCTACCGTGTCGAAATCACCGCCACTTCTACCGATTCCTCCCTGCCTCTGTCTTCTTACCTTAACCAGCGCGCAGCATTTGAGATTCGTCCGCAAGAAGGCTTACTGTCGGAAGTGGTCAGTGCATTCGGTTCTGCTTCAGACGATCCCCGGCGAAGCAATGGCAGGGCATCATCACCTCATGCGAGAAGTTGTCCGTATCCAAGGATGAAACCGTTTACCGCTTTGTTTTAGAGCCGCGCTTCGCGGCAATGAAACATTTCCAAACCTCCCGACTGTTTCAACACCAAACCGTCCCCGACATCGTTGCCGCCGTCTTCAAACATCACGGCTTCTCCGGTGTCGACTACCGTTTCCAAAAGAGCCGCAGCTACACCGTCCGCGAGTATGTAACCCAGTATCTCGAAAGCGACTTTACCTTTATCAACCGTCTGTGTGAAGAAGAGGGCATTTGGTATGCCTTCGAACAACATGAACAACATGGCGACGTAGTCGTCTTCGGCGACAGTCCCGAACACTATTTGCGCAGCCAAGGCCTACCCATTTCCTACCGCCCCCATGCCGGATTGGAGAGTGTCGGTACCGAAGCACTCTTTAACTTAAGCATCCGCCACAACCCCATTGTTGAAGGCATACGCACGGCCGACTACAACTACCGCAGCGCCGATACCGACCTCTTTGCCGAAACCGACAACAAACAATCAGAAGAGTCAGCCGACAATACCATCTTATTGGGCAAACAGCAGCATTGGGGCCTTCATCCCAAAACAACCGACGAAGCCCAAGTTCAGACGACCCTGTTGAACGAAGCCAACCTCTGCCGTCAAACCGTCGCCAACGGCAGCGGTAACGTCGTCTCCATGACACCGATGAAAGTGTTCCAAACCGATGTCTCCTTCCCAGAAGCACCCGACGGCTGGCTGGTACTTTCCATGGAACACAGCGGCAGCCGCGATACCGCCTACACCCATACCTTTACCGCCATCCCCGCCCAACTCGCCTACCGTCCCGAACGCACCACCCCGCGTCCGCATATCGACGGCACCTTGCCGGCACGGGTAACTGCGGCGGAGAACTGCACCTATGCCTACATCGACGACATGGGCCGCTACCGCGTCAAATTACCGTTTGATTTAGACGAATGGAGTCCGGGTGGGGAAAGCCGTCCCGTCCGACTGGCCAAACCCTATGCCGGTCCCGAATACGGCATCCACTTCC
>NZ_JBQCXF010000043.1:0-18241 GCF_051956635.1 Neisseria sp. P0022.S010
TCATCCTCAACGACAACGAAATGTCGATTTCCCCCAATGTCGGCGCGCTGCCGAAATACCTTGCCAGCAACGTCGTGCGCGATATGCACGGCCTGTTGAGCACCATCAAAGCCCAATCGAGCAAAGTGTTGGACAAATTGCCCGGCGCGATGGAGCTTGCCCAAAAAGTCGAAAATAAAATCAAAACCTTGGCAGGCGAAGCAGAACACGCCAAGCAGTCGCTGTCTTTGTTTGAAAACTTCGGTTTCCGTTACACCGGCCCGGTTGACGGCCACAACGTTGAAAATCTGGTGGACGTATTAAAAGACTTGCGCGGCCGCAAAGGCCCTCAGTTGCTGCACGTCATCACCAAAAAAGGCAACGGCTACAAATTCGCCGAAAACGACCCCGTCAAATACCACGCCGTCGCCAAGCTGCCGAGCGAAGTGCCAGCCCCGGAAGTCAAACCTGCCGCGTCCAAACCGACTTATACGCAAGTGTTCGGCCAATGGCTGTGCGACCAAGCGGCGGTGGACGAGCGTTTGGTTGCCATCACGCCTGCCATGCGCGAGGGCAGTGGCTTGGTTGAGTTTGAACAGCAATTCCCCGACCGCTATTTCGACGTCGGCATCGCCGAGCAACACGCCGTTACCTTTGCCGGCGGTTTGGCGTGCGAAGGCATTAAGCCTGTCGTGGCGATTTACTCCACTTTCCTGCAACGCGCTTACGACCAGTTGGTACACGACGTTGCCTTGCAAAACTTGCCTGTTTTGTTCGCCATCGACCGCGCAGGTATTGTCGGTGCAGACGGCCCTACCCATGCCGGTTTGTACGACTTGAGCTTTTTGCGTTGCGTTCCGAACATGATTATTGCCGCACCAAGCGATGAAAACGAATGCCGCCTGCTGCTCTCAACCTGCTATCAGGCAAATTCGCCGTCCGCCGTCCGTTATCCGCGCGGTACAGGCACGGGCGCAACCGTTTCAGACGGCCTGGAAACCGTTCAAATCGGCAAAGGCATCATCCGTCGCAAAGGTGAGAAAATTGCCGTTATCGCCTTTGGCAGCATGGTTGCCCCATCATTGGCCGCTGCCGACAAGCTGAACGCGACCGTTGCAGATATGCGCTTTGTCAAACCGATAGATGAAGAACTGATCGTCCGTCTCGCCCGAAGCCACGATTACATCGTTACCGCCGAAGAAAACGCCGAACAAGGCGGCGCAGGCAGCGCGGTGTTGGAAGTGTTGGCGAAACACGGCATCTGCAAACCGGTGTTGCTGTTGGGTGTAGAAGATAAAGTTACCGAACACGGTGACCCGAAAAAACTGTTGGACGACTTGGGTTTGAGTGCCGAAGCGATTGAAAAACGCATTGCCGGCTGGATCAAGGCCGTCTGAAAATTACTAAAATATCTCAATACATTGCATAATTTATGGGAAAAAAATTAATCAGCATCAGCATGGTGCGCAACGAAAACGACGTGATCGAATCGTTTGTCCGTCACAATCTCGAGCTGATGGATGAAATGCACATCATCGATCACGGCAGCAGCGATGGAACGAGGGAAATCCTGATTCAATTGAAAGAAGAAGGTTTGCCGATATTTATCTATCAATATCAAGCGCTCAAGTTCAATCATGAGCAATTGGTCAACCAGCTGATGAAGCAGCTTGTAGCAAAAGATGAAGCGATAGATTTCGTTTTTCCGCTGGATGCGGACGAATTTATTTCATGTCCTAGCCGTATCATGCTGGAACAACTTTTGGATGTCATCGGCGAAAACAGGATCGGCATGTACCTTTGGCGCGGCTATTTGCCGACATCGTTGCAATACAATCCCGATTTCACCACTCAATTTACCGAACAACGCCTCGAAACGCTCTTTACCCCCAAAGTCATTATCCCCAGATGGGCGGCCGAATCTTGCAGCGTGATTATCGGCTGCCATTACATGTTGGATAAAGATGGCAACAAGGTTAAATCAACCCTGTTTCATTCGCCGGATTATCGAGGTTTACATTCCTGGTTTATCGAGCATTTTTCCGCCCAATTTGCGGAGACCGATTTGTTGTGGCTGGGGCATTTCCCAATCCGCTCCTTGAACCAGCACATCAAAAAAATCCTCGAAAAGTCCATCTTGATTGCCATTAAAGACGGAAGCAACGATATTGCCTGGGAAAACCAGTTGCGCGAATTGTTGGACAACGGCATGAAGATGGACTTGAACGATTTACGGCTGTTGGCATACAGATACCGCGCCGGTTCCACAAGTTTGGAAGACACGCATTGTAGAGTCAGCCGTTACGAACCCTTACGTAAAAAACCGCTGACGTTGAAATACACCTCGCCGGAAGCAGGCGATCCTTTGATGACTGTCGGACATTTGGTACTTGCATTGGCAAGCGGCGCACAAGATTCCTCTTTAGGCCTTAAGGCCGTCTGAAAAACAGCCTGCTCGCACACACAATGATAGGAAAATTATGATCAGCATCTTTGATATTTTTAAAATCGGCATCGGCCCGTCCAGCTCGCACACCGTCGGCCCGATGAAGGCTGCGGCCGCTTTTGCCGATTTGCTGCATGCCGAAAACTTGGATACACAAGTGGCGCGCATTGTCATTGAAGTGTACGGCTCGCTTGCTTTGACCGGTATCGGACACGGTACATTCGATGCATTATTGCTCGGTTTGGAAGGCAGCCTGCCGCACGATATTCCACTGGCAGACATCCCCCAACGCTTGGAACGCATCCGCACGCAACACGTTTTAAAACTCAACGGCCGCGAAATGGCCTTCAATCCCGAAAAAGATTTGGACATCCGCGGCGACAAAGTGTTGCCCAAACATCCGAACGGCCTGAACTTTATCGCCTACCATTCAGACGGCCGGAAGCTGAAAGAGCAGATTTATTATTCGGTCGGCGGCGGTTTTGTCGTAACAGACGAAGGGTTTGCACAAGAGGCTCAGGAAAATGCCGATGTGCCGTATCCATACAAAAACTGCGACGAGTTGCTGGCACAATGCCGTCTGAACCAGTTGAATATTTCCGAAGTCGTGTTGGCCAATGAAGCAGCGTTGGCAGATTGCGACGAAGCGGAAGTTCGCTGCCGTGTGGCCGCCGTAGCCGATGTGATGGAAAACTGCATCAAGCGCGGCTTGGGTGCGGAAGGGCAATTGCCGGGCGGCTTGAACGTACGCCGCCGCGCGCCGCAGTTGGCGGCCAAACTCAAAGTCCTGCGCGAGAGTGAAATCGTCAATACCCAACTTTGGCCGATGGTGTACGCCATGGCGGTCAACGAAGAAAATGCCGCCGGCGGCCGCGTCGTAACCGCACCGACCAACGGCGCGGCAGGCATTATTCCTGCCGTCTTGCACTATTTCCGCAAATTTAATCCGCACGCCAACCAATCGCGTGTTGAAGACTTCCTGCTGACTGCCGGCGCCATCGGCATTTTGTACAAAACCAACGCATCGATTTCCGGCGCGGACGTCGGCTGCCAAGGCGAAGTCGGCGTAGCGTGTTCCATGGCGGCGGGTGCATACGCCGAAGTTATCGGCGGAACACCGAAACAAGTGGAAAACGCCGCCGAAATGGCCATGGAACACCACTTGGGCCTGACCTGCGACCCTGTCGGCGGCTTGGTGCAAATCCCCTGTATCGAACGCAACGGCATCGCCGCCGAAAAAGCCCTCAAGCTCGCCACCCTCGCGCTTTTGGAAGACGGCACAGACAAAAAAGTTTCACTTGATGAAGTGATTCAAACCATGCTGCAAACCGGCCGCGACATGAAGGCAACCTACAAAGAAACCTCACTCGCCGGCCTGGCCGTTACCTTGCAGAAAAAAGCCGTCCCCGTATCCGTGCGCGTGGTGGAATGTTAGAAATAGAATAGGGCAATTGTCCGATAAAAAAGGCCGTCTGAAATCATTGAGTATTTATTACTGTAATACAAGAACAGATATGGTTAAAAATATGTTCTTCGTAAAATTGGGTTGATGATGAATTGGAAATATACTGCATATTATTAAAAGGAGAATCCTATGCCGAAATACTCTAACATTTGCAGTGCCGCACGTGCTAGCGATTTGGCTGCTGTGCAGGATATTGTTCAAGTCGATCCAAAATCTGTTTTTACTATAAACAGTTACGGTTTTAACGCACTACATGAAGCTCTCATTGCCGACAGTTGCGGGAATGTCAATTTTGAATTGGTAAAATTTTTAGTAGGAGCAGGCTGCCCAATCAATCAAATCAGTAAAGGGGAACACCCTCGCTCTCCGCTGTGGATAGCTGCAGAGTTTTGTCCTGATACTGAAATTGTACAATTTCTTATCGATAATGGGGCAGACTTGGCTACGTTGGAGTCAGCCGGAAATCATAAGCATGTTATAGACTGTATAGATAACCTCAGTGAGCAAAAAGCTGTCCAACAACTACTTAGTAAATTGACAGGGTATCCACTTCCTGAGCCTCCGCCACCACCCAAATTTCCCGATCAGCGTGCTGATACCGCAACATGGAGAAAAACCACGGCGGCAATTAAAAAAGCTTTTGCGCAACTGGAGTGCGCAGATATTATTGCGATACCGAATGCAAGTTATACTGTCGGTGAATGTATTGCTGAATGTTTTGATAGGCTAGAGCGTCAGCCTGACCGCAATCGCTTTGTGGGTTACTGCTTTTATACAGAGCCTAATAAAAACCGTGCAAGAGAATATGGTTGCTTATATTTGAACTATGGCATGATTGGAGATGACGAAAGCGGAATCATCGAATTAGCAGACCGTATTGTTTCTTTATTGCGGCAACAAGGTTTTGATGCAGAGTGGAATGGTAATCCTGACGATTATATCAATGTATGGTTACAGCCATTTTATGCAGCCATAAGGGAGTAAGAATAAGAAAGTGCCGTCTGAAAAACTTTCAGACAGCCTTTTTTGTATGGATTGAAGAACTAACTGTTTTTTTGATAAGGGTTTTCCAGCCCGGCCATTAAGTCGCGGAAGTATTCACGCAACTGTTTTTCGGAGCAACCCATCAGCAGGGCGTCTTCAAAAGCGTCCTGCGCCATTTGGTAGAGTTCGTTCAAGTTTTCGGTCATGACTTTGACTTTTTCGGTGCAGGAAACAATCTGACCGTCGTCGTCATACCATTTGGGCATTTGCGGCATTGCCATAGCTCACCTCAGTTTAAGAAACGGGAAGGATCGTTTTTCTTTACACGGCGGCCGAAGGCGTATTTCGCGCTCCAATATTTGTGGTCGAGGCTGGTAATTTCGATACGTTTGCCCGTCCTCGGTGCGTGAATGAAATTGTTGTTACCGATGTAGAGGCCGACGTGGGAAATACGGCCGCGACCCATGGTGCGGAAAAAGACCATGTCGCCCGGCTGCAATTCGGAACGGCTCACGGCAACGCCCATTTGCGCTTGTTCGGCAGAAGTGCGCGGCAGGTTCAGGCCCATGGCGCGTTTAAAGATGTGTTGCATGAAGCCGCTGCAGTCAAAGCCGGTGGAAGCCGATGTGCCGCCGTAGCGGTAGGCCACGCCGAGCAAGCCCATGGCGCTGCCGATTAACTCATCTGCATTGCCCGAAGGTGCGCGCGTATTGTTGCTTGCGGCAGGATAGGTATTGGTGGGATGGACAGGGGTTGCCTGACGCGTATTGCCGTAAACATTGGCATTGTCGTTGAATTGGTTTAAAACACGCTGACGGGTGGTAATCAGGTTTTCCAAATCATCGGCGTAAGAAAAATTGACGCTCGCGAGCATGGCGACCGAAGTCCAAACTGCTGCGAGCCGGAGTAAAAAATTCATTGTACAAACTTCCGTTTCAGAAGGCATTCCCTGCCGATTGCAGGCACATTGCCGGTTTCTGAGATGTTATCCCGTATCATTCTCTTGTTATCTGCTTGATTGTATTAAAAAACTGTCTTTTTGGCAAAAAAACTGCTGTTATTTTGCGTTAAACCCTTGTTTCCAAACGAACTAGAAAAACATCGAGCGCGGTTTCGCTTGATTTATCCGCCGCTGCAACCATATAAGCGGCATTCATTGATTTATTTTCAGAGACTGACATGACACAAAATCACAGCGATATCCGTACACGCTTTATCTTTGACGATATGCCCATCCGCGGTATGCACATCCGCCTTGAAAAGGTTTGGCGACACATCGTCAACCAAAAACATTATCCTGTCGCCATCCGCCGCGCTTTGGGCGAGTTGCTGGCCGCCGGCTCTTTATTGTCTGCCAACCTTAAAAACGAAGGCACGCTGATTGTTCAGGTTCAAGGTCAGGGCCGTCTGAAAATGTTGGTGGTGGAAGCGACTTCTGAAAATACTGTCCGCGCTACCGCCCGTTGGGACGAAAACGCTGAAATCCGTGATGATGAAAGCCTGACTGCGCTGTTGGGCGAAAACAGCGTGTTCGTTTTGACCCATCAGCCTAAAGATGCCGACCCTTGGCAAGGCGTTGTGCCGCTGGAAGGCAACAGCATTGCGCAAATGCTGGTCAATTATATGAAACGTTCCGAGCAACTCGATACCTATATTACGCTTGCCGCCGACGACCAAGCCGCAGGTGCATTATTGCTGCAACGCCTGCCGGAAGAAGAATTGGATGATGCCGCGTGGGAACATGTGACCACGCTTGCGCAAACGCTTACTCCGCAAGAATTGACCGGTTTGGACGCTCATCACGCCCTTTACCGCCTTTACCATGAAACCCCGCCCCGCGTTTTTGAACCGGAAGCCATTGAATTTGCCTGCACCTGCTCCCGCGGCAAAGTCAGCGATATGCTGTTGATGCTTGGCGGTCAGGAAGTCGGCGGCGTGGTAGCGGAACAAGGCAGCATTCAAATTGACTGCGATTTCTGCCATAGCAAATATGTGTTTGATGAAACCGATGTCAACGCTTTGTTTGGCGCGGACGTGGTGAATGCCGTCCGTCAAGAGAATGAGCGTTTGCAGTAATCGCGCGATAAAAGTTGCTTAAAAAATTAGATTATTTAATAGAAGGGCAGGTCTAATACCTGCCCTTTCTTTTTGGGAAAACTGAATATCATCAATAGAAAATGCCGTCTGAAAAAAGTGTAGCTGATTTCAGACGGCATGATTATTTTAAACGATGCGTTTAATGTTTAAAGATTATTTCCAAACCAACAAAGCGTGGTTGCGTTTGCCGCGGCGGACGATGGTGTATTTGCCGAAACGTTTGTGTTCGTTGGTCAGCATATAGGCATCGTCAGGTTTTTCAGCGGCATGGTTCGGATTGTTGGCTTCAGCAGGTTTGCCGTTAAGCAAAACCGCTTTGCTGTTTACAAAGCCGCGCGCTTCTTTGTTGGAAGACGCCAAACCGGTTTTTACCAAAGTCTCTACCACATTGAGGCTCTCGGAAACTTCAAAAGTCGGCAGGCCGTCGAGTGCCAGCTGCTCGAAGTCGCTTTCGGTGAGATGGCTTTGGTCTTCGGCAAATAGGCTTTCTGAAATGCGTTGGGCGGCGGCAAGGGCCTCTTCGCCGTGAATCAGACGGGTCATTTCTTCGGCGAGAATGCGTTGCGCTTCTGGTTTGGTGCCGCTGGCTTTGTCTTTCGCTTCGATGGCATCGATTTCTTCGATAGACAGGAAGGTGAAGTATTTCAGGAATTTATACACATCGGCGTCGGCCACTTTCAGCCAGAATTGGTAGAACTGATACGGCGAAGTTTTCTTCGCGTTCAACCATACCGCGCCGCCTTCGGTTTTACCGAATTTGGTGCCGTCTGATTTGGTTACTAGAGGCAGGGTCAGGCCGAATACTTGTTTTTGGTGCAGACGGCGGGTCAAGTCGATACCGGCGGTAATGTTGCCCCATTGGTCGGAACCGCCGATTTCCAAAACTGCACCATGACGTTTGTTCAACTCGGCAAAGTCGTAGCCTTGCAGCAGGGAGTAGGCGAACTCGGTAAAGGAAATGCCCACATCGTCGCGCTCGATACGCTGTTTGACGGATTCTTTGTTCAGCATGGCGTTGACGGAGAAATGCTTGCCGATGTCGCGCAGGAAGTCGAGGCAGTTCATGCTGCCGAACCAGTCGGCGTTATTGGCCATAATGGCCGCGTTATCGCCTTCAAAGCTCAAGAAAGGGGTCAATTGGTTGCGGATGCTTTCTACCCAGCCGGCAACGGTTTCGGCAGAATTCAAGCTGCGTTCTGTCGCTTTAAAGCTTGGGTCGCCGATCATACCGGTTGCGCCGCCCACCAAAGCAATCGGTGTATGGCCGGCTTGTTGAAAACGGCGCAATGCCAATACAGGCAGCAAGTGGCCGATATGTAGGCTGTCGGCTGTCGGGTCAAAACCGCAATAGAGGGAAATTTTTTGTTCGTTTAGCAAAGCGTCTAAGGCTTCGATGTCGGTAGTTTGCGCGATAAGGCCGCGCGATTGTAGGTCTTTGATGACGCTCATTGATATCTTCCAAAAAAATTAGCAGTTTTACAAACTGCTAATTGTAACAAATTTCATCGGATGAATGGCTATGGCTTACTGAAGAAGCGTGTGTTTTTCAGAAAAACGCTTGGCCAGTTCTCTGCCGCCGTAAGGGTTGATGTGGTCTCTATCGGAATAAACCGGCAATCCGTTGATTTTAAAGTTCTCCGGAATATAGGCAGTGGCATCGATAATGTGCACATTAGCATATTTTTCCGCCAATTCTTTGATGCGTTCATTTCCTTTTGAAGTGACTGTTTCATCAATGGCAAGATTCTGACTAAATCCCGGTATGCGGTAAGACAGGATATAGGCGCGTAAGCCGTTGTATGACAGATTAGGGTTGTCTATCATCAGGTAAACCGCTTGTTTTTCCGAAGAAAGTTTTTGCAACATGAGGTCGAATTTTTTGAAAAAATCGGCATCGTAAGCAAGGGAATGGCTGTTTTCAGGCATTTGGCTGCCCCAGCGCATGGCTAAAAGCACTTTTGAGTATTGGGGCAGATGCTCTTTGGCATACTCATAAACGGCACGACAGGAGGCGTTTTTTTTGAATATGGGGGCGGCATAATCTTCTACATAGGCACAACTGTCCGCAGAAACCATCGCTGCCGACCATTTTTCTTTTTTGCCGACGGTATCAAAAAACGTTTTATATTGGTCGGCATGCGAATCGCCTAGAATCAGTAATTCCGGCTGTTTGTCGGTATCGCCCCAAACACACTGTTTGTCGGTATTGTTGTGACAAGAAGTGTAGGAACGCGCCAATCCCATACGGTCGTATTGCTCCATAAACTGGAGCTTCATGGCAAGAAAAGGCGTAATGGCCAAAACAAGCATGGGGACGGCATAAACCCATGTCACAGATTGGGCAAAAGAGCCTTTCCAGTTTTTAAACGGCTTTTCGACAAAATAATAAGAAAGCAGGGAGAGTGTGAACATTAAGACAATCGCGGCCGCAGTCGAATATGAAGGCAGATTGTTTGAACCGATGTATCTCATAAAAGCCAATACAGGCCAATGCCACAGATACAGCGAATAGGAAATCAAGCCTATGCCGACAGTAATCTTCCATTGGAAGAATTTTTTCAGCCGGTGTTCAAATTGATTGAAATAAATGAATGCGGCGGCGGCCAAACAAGGAATGATGGCGGCAGGCCCCGGGAAATAGGCGGTTTTTTCCGTATAGGCAAACAGGCAGGCAAACAGTACGCAGACGGAAAGTAATGCGCCTGCCGCCGCATATGGTTTGCCGCTATCCAGCCCTTGTTGTTGCCGATATTGCATCCACACGGCCATCAACGAGCCGATCAGCATTTCGCAGGCGCGCAGATGGGGCAGGTAATATTTATCCAGTGCAGTCGGCATAAAAGAAGCCAAAATGCTGAATACGCATAGCGTGATAAGGAAGGCAAACTGAGTGCGCCAACTTTTGCGGACAACCAATAACAGCAATATCGGAAAGACGAAATAATATTGCTCTTCAACCGATAAAGACCAAATGTGAAGCAAAGGTTTTTCTTCTTGTATGGGATCGAAATAGCCCTGACCCTTTGCAAAAAAGATATTGGAGATGAACCCCAAGGTGGACAGGGCGGTCCTCCATAAAAGGGAAAAATCATCTTTGGTGAATAAAAGAAAGCCGCATATCAGCGTTACCGTCAATACGGTAAAAAATGCGGGCAGTATCCGCTTGATACGGCGGATGTAAAACTTTTTGAACGAGAAAATCTCGCTGCTCATTTCACGATGGATAATCATCGTGATCAGAAAGCCGGAAATGACAAAAAAGATATCAACACCAAGAAAGCCGCCAGGCAGCCAGTTTTTTTCAATATGGAAAACGACAACGGATAGAACAGCAACGGCACGCAATGTATCAATATCTGGGCGGTAAGATAAAACTTTGCTCATAATATTTTGATTTTAATAAATTTTATATTAATGGCGTCGTCTGAAAAGTGATTCCTGCCGAGAATGGCAGTATTTCGGAGGTCGGCCATCGTTTGTCGGAACAGGGCAGTTTGTTTGCCTTCTTAGAATGATTGCTGATGATATGCGTTTGAATAGTAATGGATTAGAGTAGGAATAAAGTTGATAGTTTCAACATAATATTTAATATGTTGTTTTTATAATGAATCAATACGATGTGGTATTGTTTGATTTTTTATTGTCATATCAATGATATTGTTATTGATGATGTAAACTTGCGCTATTTTTAGGTAAGGCGTCGGTAAGAGATGGGAGATTTTAAGAGAGAAAAATTACGGGCCATGCCCGTATTTATTATGGAGATAATGTCTTGTTTTGTTGATATTTCAAGACGTGAGGCCGTCTGAAAATAAATTCAGACGGCCTTAATCTTAGAAAAGGCCGTCTGAAAAAGCGTTTTACCGGGTTTATACGTTAAACAGGAAGTGCATCACATCGCCGTCTTGTACGACGTATTCTTTGCCTTCCACACGCATTTTGCCGGCTTCTTTGGCTTTGGCTTCGCCGCCGAGCGAGACAAAGTCGTCGTAGGAAATGACTTGGGCGCGGATGAAGCCGCGTTCGAAGTCGGTGTGGATGACGCCGGCGGCTTGCGGGGCAGTGTCGCCTTTGTGGATGGTCCAGGCACGGACTTCTTTGACGCCGGCGGTGAAGTAGGTTTGCAGGCCCAAGAGGTCGTAGCCGGCGCGGATTAGGCGGTTCAGGCCCGGTTCTTCCAAACCCATTTCGGCGAGGAATTCGGCTTTTTCGTCGTCTTCCAATTCGGCGATTTCGCTTTCCATCGCGGCGCAGACAGCGACGACAGGGGCGTTTTCTTTTTCAGCCAATTCTTTCAGGCGGTCGAGGTGCGGATTGTTTTCAAAACCGTCTTCGGAAACGTTGCCGACGTACATGGCAGGTTTGGCGGTCAGCAGGAACAGCGGTTTGAGCATGGCGAGTTCTTCTGCGTCCAAACCGAAGGAGCGGACGGGTTTGCCTTCATCCAGATGCGGCAGCAGTTTTTTGCACAGATCGACCAGTTTTTGCGCGTCTTTGTCGCCTGAGCGGGCGCGTTTTTCTTCGCGGACGATGGCTTTTTCGACGCTGGCCAAGTCGGCCAGTGCCAACTCGGTACCGATGGTTTCGATGTCGGCAATCGGATCGACTTTGCCTGCAACGTGAACGATGTTGTCGTCGTCAAAGCAGCGCACAACGTTAACAATCGCGTCAGTCTCGCGGATGTTGGCGAGGAACTGGTTGCCCAAACCTTCGCCTTTGCTCGCGCCTGCAACCAAACCGGCGATATCGACGAATTCGACGATGGCAGGCTGCATTTTTTGCGGATTGACGATTTTTGCCAATTCGGCCATACGCGGATCGGGGACTTCAACGATGCCGACGTTGGGTTCGATGGTACAGAAAGGATAGTTTGCCGCTTCGATACCCGATTGGGTCAGCGCGTTAAAGAGGGTGGATTTGCCGACGTTGGGCAAACCGACGATGCCGCATTTCAAGCTCATGGTTTTTCCTGAAAAGTTAAAAGTTTAACGGCGGATTATAGCATATTGTGGAGGCACTCAAAACAGCTGCAATGCTGGTGTATGTTCATCATAAAAAGGCCGTCTGAAAACTGTTTCAGACGGCCTTTTTTCCGTGCTGCCTTAACCGGTATTACGCAAACCTTGCGCCACGCCGTTGATGGTCAGGTGAACCATCAGCAGGGCGTGCGGATTGTCGGGCTCTTTGCGTAGGCGTTTGAGCATGGCGACTTGCAGGCCGTTGAGGGCGTTCAGGTATGGAATCCTCAAGGCAAGCGAACGGGCGAGGCTGCGGTTGTCGCGCAGAAGCTCTTCGGTTTGCAGCAGGTCGAGCAGTGCTTTGCGGCTGCGTTGGTATTCTTCCTTGATCATGCCGAAGATGACTTTTGCTTTATCGGGCGATTCGCTCAAGCCGGCATAGTTTTCCGCCAAGGTGATGTCGGTTTTCGCCATGACTTGTTCCATATTGGAGAGCATGGCTTGGAAGAACGGGTTGTTTTGGGCGTGTTCGCGCAGGGCGGCGAGGGTTTCGGGTTTGCCTTCGCACAAGGTTTCCACTGCGCTGCCGAAACCGTACCAAGCCGGCAGCATGAGGCGGTTTTGCATCCAGGAGAATACCCACGGAATCGCGCGCAAGTCCTGAATCCGCGCCAAGGTTTTGCGGCTGGCGGGACGGCTGCCGAGGTTGAGGGTGGCGATTTCCTGAATCGGGCTGGTTTGCAGGAAGTAGTCGATGAAGTCGGGGTGGGTAATCAGTTCGCGGTAGTATTTGAACGATACGTCCGACAAATCCTGCATCAGTTTGGCATCAGGGTCTTTTTTATCCGGCAGGATACTGGCTTCCAAAGTCGCGGCGACCAAGGTTTCCAAGTTGCGTTGGGCATTGCCCGGGTCGGCGTATTTGGCGGTAATGACTTCGCCTTGCTCAGTAATGCGGATTTGTCCGGCAACGCTGCCCGCGGGTTGCGCCAAAATGGCTTGGTAAGACGGGCCGCCGCCGCGGCCTACGCTGCCGCCGCGGCCGTGGAACAGGCGCATGCGGACATTGTATTTTTTGAAGAGTTCGACCAAGCCCAATTCGGCCTGATACAGACACCATGAGCTGGTAACGTAGCCGCCGTCTTTGTTGGAGTCGGAGTAGCCGAGCATGATTTCTTGGATGTTGCCGCGGCTTTCGAGCAGGGCGTCATACCAGTCGAGGCGGAACATGGTTTCCATGACCGGGCAGGCGTTTTCGAGCGCTTCGATGGTTTCAAACAGAGGCACGATATTGATGCGGCTGCGCGGTTTGCCGTTTTCAACCGTCAACAGGCCGCTTTCTTTCAGCAGCAATGCCAAGGCGAGCAGGTCGCTGGGTTGTTCGCAGTTGGAAATAATGCTTTGCGTCACGGCATCTTCGCCGAATTCGTCTTTGATTTTGCGCGCTTCGTTGAAAATCGCCAGTTCGTGGCGGGTATGGTCGCTGTATGTGATGAACGGGCTGTACAACGGGCGTTGATGGCTCAATTCGCGCAACAGGGCGGCTTGTTTTTGCTCTTCGTTCAGGCTGTTGTAGTCTTCCAAGCCTGCGTGTTGGAAAAGCTCGGCAACCACATCGGCGTGTTTGCCTGCGTGTTGGCGCAGGTCGAGCGGCATCATGTGGAAACCGAACACGGACACGCTGCGGATAATGTCGGCCAGACGGCCTTCTGCCAGCAGTTGGCTGCCGTTTTCGTAGAGCGAGCGTTGCAGTTTTTTCAGGTCGTTGAGGAATTCTTCAACCGAAGCATAAGGTTCGAGGAAGCCGAATTTGCAGCCCATGCCCAAGCCGAGTGAGCGCGCTTTGCCCATGGCGCGGGCCATGATGTAGGCGATGGCGCGGCGGTAGGGCTCTTCGGTGCGGGCGATTTCTTCATCGGGAGACTGGGCGGAAAGTGCCATTACATCGTCGTTGACTTTGACGCGGCGGATGGAGAGCGGCAGCTCGCGGTAAAGTTTGTCGAGTTCGCCGCGATAGAAGCGGAACACTGCGTCGGCATGCCGTCTGAACGCAAAACGCAAGGTTTCGGCAGAAACGAACGGGTTGCCGTCGCGGTCGCCGCCGATCCAGCCGCCGATTTTAAGGATATTCGGAACGCGGACGCCGGGATAGGCCGTCTGAAAATCGCGTTCCATTGTGCGGTAGAGTTTGGGCAGGGCTTCAAAGAAGCTCATTGGGAAGATGGATACACCGTTGTTGATCTCGTCGTTGACGCTAAGTTTGTGGCGGCGCGTTTCGCTGGTCTGCCACAAGCCCAAAAGGACTGTGTCGATTTCGCGGCGCAATTGAGCCAGTGCATCAGGATTAGTGCAGCGTTCGCGTTGCGGCAGCAGCGCGCGGATGCGGCGGTTGAAGCTCAAGACGGTTTGGCGTTGTACCTCGGTCGGGTGCGCGGTCAAAACGGCGGTAACGACCGTGTTGTCCAGTTGTTGTTGCACCGCTTTGCCGTTGACTTTTCCGGCTTTGAGCTTGCGCACGGTTTCCGTCAGGCTGCCTTCGGCGCTGTTGTGTCCTGCATCTTCGTGGATTTGGCGGCGGCGTTCGTGGTGCACGTCTTCGGCGATGTTCAGAATTTGTGCGAACAGGCCGCAGGCCAGGGTTAAATCGTGGGTTTGCTGTTCGTCCAGTTGCGGCAACACCTTCTCAATCAAGGCGGCGCTGTCGTCTGAAGTCGATAACAACTTAACGGTTTCGACCACCAAAGGCGATGCTTCCTCATGCAGCAGATTGAACAGAGACTGTTTTAAAAATTCCGCATCCGCTGCCAAAGCGGCATCTTTGGGATTGTTTAAGATATGCAGTTGCATGATTTTTCTCTTATTTAAATGTTAATTTGGGTTTGTCCCGAATCCATTGTATAGCAAATTTTTGTAAACTGCCAATGCTGCCGTCCGATACATTTCAAACCGGAAAACAGCCGTCCGTATCCGCCGCGTGGCCGGTGTCTGTAAAATGCCGTAAAATATTGACTGTCAAAACAGAGGCGAGAACCCCATGATCGAATTCCCCAACCAGCCCGATTTTCCTGAGCAACACACCGCAGTCGCCGTCGGCACCATCAACATGAGCCAGCAGGCGGTACGGGTGTTGATAGAGAATGCAACCGAAAAGGCAAGCATCCTGACCATCGCCCGCGTTGCCGCCATTCAAAACATCAAACAAAGCGGCAACCTGATTCCGCTGCACCTGCCCGGCCGCATCATCGGCGTGCAGGTTGATTTCGATATTAACGTCGAGCTGGCCTGCCTGAAAGCCACATTGACCGTCCAAGCGCACAGCAACGGCAGCATTGCCACCGAAGCCCTGACCGGCCTTAATCTGGCACTTTTGAGCGTTTACGACATGATGAAAGACGTTGACCGCAATATGATGCTCAGCGGCATCCGCCTTGAATCCGAAACCAGCAGTGAAGGCCGTCCTTTCCTGTTTGACAACGCCTACGAAAATATCAATTTCTAAATCACTCAGGCCGTCTGAATATTCGGTTTCAGACGGCCTTATTGTTATGATGAACGATCAACAACTTTTGCGGTTCAGCCGCCATATCCTGCTGGATGAAATCGGTATCGAAGGCCAAGAAAAACTTTTGGCCGCCCATGCGCTCGTTGTCGGTTGCGGCGGGCTGGGTGCGGCGGCCTTGCCGTATCTTGCCGCCGCCGGGATCGGCCGCCTGACGATTGCCGATGCCGATACCGTCGACGAGACCAACCTTCAACGCCAAATCGCGTTTACCGAAGCCGACATCGGCAAAAACAAAGCTTTGGTGATGCAAGGCCGTCTGAAACAGATCAGCAGCCAAACACACATTGCCGCCATTGCCGAATTTCTCGATGAGGCCAAGCTGGTCGAATTGGCAAACGACGCCGACATCATCCTTGATTGTTCCGACAACTATCCCACGCGCCAGGCGGTCAACCGCGCCGCCGTTGCCACGCGCACGCCTTTGGTTTCCGCCGCGGCCGTCCGCTTTGACGGACAAATCGCCGTGTACCGCCCCGACCTTCCCGATACGCCTTGTTATGCCTGCCTGTTTGACGGCGAACAAGCCGACGACGGCGCTTGTGCATTGTTCGGCGTTTTTTCGCCCTTGGTCGGCGTTATCGGAACGACCCAAGCCGCCGAAGCGCTCAAAGTGCTGCTCGGTATCGGCACGCCGTCGCACGGCAAACTTTCCACCTACAACGCATTGAGCGGACAATGGCGGCAATACGGGGTGAGGCGCAATCCCGAATGTCCGGTTTGCGGCGGCCGTTAAAGACAAAAGCAGGGCAAAGGTTTCAATGCTCCGAAGCCAATCCGCCGGAGCAATCATGCTTATCTTTCATTAAACTTGAAAGAAGGCGTTTCTTCCCTTTTCAGACGGCCTGTGGCACGATATGATTCAATGATTAATAAATTTTTTGAGGCCGTCTGAAAAAGATAGGGAGAAACCGGCTTAATGAATATTATTCGTGCCTTATTGGTGGTATTGGGTTGCCTGACTTTGGGCGAGGCGGCCGTTTGGATTTTGGGGTTGAAGCTGCCGGGCAGTATTGTCGGCATGGCTTTGCTGTTTGCCGCGCTTCAGGCCGGCTGGGTCAAATTGTCTTGGGTGGAAGAGCTGGCGGACATTTTGATGGCGAACCTGACTTTGTTTTTAGTGCCGCCTTGCGTAGCCGTCATCAGCTATTTGGATGTGATTGCAAACGACTGGTTTTCGATTTTGACGGCCACAATCGGCAGTACGGTGTGCGTGTTGTTGGTCACGGGCAAAGTACATGAGTGGGTCAGGAGGCTGATGTGATGGGCGATATCGACAATTTGTTGCGTATGCCCGTGCTTATGCTGTTTCTGACTTTGGCCGTGTATGCTTTGGCGGTGCGGATTCGGGTGCGCACGGGAAACGTTTTGTGCAATCCGGTATTGATCAGCACGCTGGTGTTGATGGGGTATTTGAAGGTATTTGCCATCGATTACGAGCTGTATCACGATGCGGCGCAGTTTATCGATTTTTGGTTGAAACCGGCGGTCGTATTGCTGGCCGTGCCGCTTTATCGAAATTGGAACCGTATCCGCAGCCAGTGGTTGCCGGTGGTGTTGTCGCAGTTGGCGGGCAGCGTGACGGGCATTGTTACGGGCGTGTATTTCGCCAAATGGCTGGGCGCGTCGCGCGATGTGGTTTTGTCGTTGGCTTCCAAATCGGTAACCAACCCGATTGCGATTGAAATCACGGCATCGGTCGGCGGTATTCCGGCGATTACGGCGGCAACGGTGATTATCGCCGGACTTTTTGGACAGATGGCCGGATATAAAGTGTTGAAAGGGGCGTTGTACATGCCTTCTTCAGTGGGAATGTCTTTAGGGACGGCTTCCCATGCGATGGGGATTGCGGCGTCTTTGGAATACGGCCGCCGTATGGCCGCCTATGCCGGTTTGGGTTTGACGCTCAACGGCGTATTGACGGCGGTATTGGTGCCTATTTTGATTCCCTTATTGGGCGTATAGCGTTTAGGCCGTCTGAAAACAGTGTAAAACAGGAGAAAATGATATGGCTGTAAATTTGACTGAAAAACGTGCAGACGAATTGTTGGAAATCGACGGCATCCGTCTGTTTACGGGTCGTGCCGGCATCAAGCAACAAAACCGCGACGATTTGACGCTGATGGTGTTGGGCGGCGGACATACGGTGGGCGCGGTGTTTACGCAAAACCGTTTCTGCGCCGCGCCGGTGCATATCGCCAAGTCGCACCTGTTTGACCAAGACGGCGTGTGTGCCTTGGTCGTCAATACGGGCAATGCTAATGCGGGTACCGGCGCACAAGGCCGTCTGGATGCGATTAAAGTGTGTGCGGCTGTGGCGGAACAGGTCGGCTGCCAATCCAATCAGGTGATGCCGTTTTCGACCGGCGTGATTTTGGAGCCGCTGCCTGTGGATAAAATCGTGGCCGCTTTGCCGCAAGTGCGCCCTGCATTCTGGTCGGACGCGGCGCGTGCCATCATGACGACGGATACTGTACCGAAAGCCGCTTCGCGCCAAGGCTTGGTCGGCGAAAAACACACAGTCCGCGCCACCGGCATCGCCAAAGGTTCGGGCATGATTCATCCGAACATGGCGACCATGTTGTCGTTTATCGCCACCGATGCCAAAGTGTCCCAGCCGATTTTACAGCTGATGACGCAAGAAATCGCAGACGAAAGTTTCAATACGATTACCGTGGACGGCGATACCAGCACCAACGACAGCTTCGTGATTATGGCGACAGGCCGTTGCGGTCAGAGCGAAATCGACAATA